>JAIKWS010000121.1 GCA_024684515.1 Prevotella sp. | reverse complement strand
TCCCTTGATGATGAAGCCCTCCGTGTGGTCAGTGCAATGCCAAAATGGACACCTGGCAGGCAAAATGGGGAAGCCGTTCGGGTGAAATACACAATACCAGTCGCTTTCCGATTGGGTAGTCATGAAACGCCAAAAGCCGATGGCTCCTTCCAACCAGCAGAGTCCACAGGAGAGCAGGTTGAGATAGACGAAGAGGGCAGAATCACCATCAATGGTAAAGAAGTGAAGAGATACCTGTTTGAACAACCCATTGTCATCGCGAATTTCATGGTCAATCATGCTGAGCATTTCGATTACGTGATAGACGGTAACCCTCTTACTTCAAAGGAATTACTGGAGAAGAATTCCACTCTAAACCCCATCATGAGCATAGAGTACGTCCAAAAGGATAGCGAACACCCGAAAGACAGATTGCTGATCACGACAAAGAAAACAGAATAAAAAAAGTATATAACACGCTATAGGCATTAAGCAAAGAGAAAGATATGGGCAAAAGAACTATCATCATTTTGTTGCTTACCTTCGCCGCCATCATGGGGCAGGCGCAAGAGATAAGAACGAACGAGCCGACGTTGGACGATTACCTGCTATTGCTGAATGCCAAGGGGTACAGCGCCTATAGTTTCGATACTAAGGACTTCAAAGGCAAGCAGTTCGAGCCTGTCATCATGGAATATGCTAAAGGACAAGAGGCGAAAGATGTGCTTGGCTTTAGTTTTTCCTTTCCGATAGGAGAGAAACTCGTCATTGGTTTTGCCCCATCGAGCAATGATTCAACGTATGTCTATTCTTACCAATCCGTTGGCGGTGGTGGCTTTAATGCTTCGCTTAAACTCCAGCCAGTCTTTGCCCCAGAGATGCCAACAGAACGGAGTTATAGATATGAGTCGCGTCCTTTCGAGATTGTTGCTCCTGTAGAAACTGGAGAACTCATCCCGCTCGTCTTATTCGGCTCCTACTGGTATGAACCAGAAACAGGCGTAAGCCGTTTCTGCGGTGAAAAACAAATCAAGCCCGACCTCTCGTCAGACATCATGATGAGCATTCCCCATTATTACGTCCTCGGCATCAAAATCAAATAAGACAAGAATTTAGATAGCCGTCAGCCATATTAGTTAGTCTTGCAGACCCCACCCCTAGCCCCTCCCCTAAGCGGAGGAGAGGGGAGCGGCTACGCGATGTCCGCCAGTGGTGGCCACACGCGATTCTTGCCTAGACAAGAACAAGACAAGAACAAGACAAGAACAAGACAAGCACAAGACAAGAACAAGATAAGAACACGTCTACATGCTTCTAGGCTCCTTCTAGGCTCCTTCTAGCCTCCTTCTAGGCTCCTTCTAGCCTCCTTCTAGGCTGCTGTTGGAGTATGGCTAGAGCGAGAGTGAAGCGAGAGTGAAGCGAGAGTGAAGGGAGAGTGAAAAGAAACTAAAACGGAGGAAGACTATGCAAACATCGACCTATGGCTCCTTTCGATGAGTTTGCAGGCATAATTCAAGGAGAATTCAGGCGGAATTCAAGTCGAATTCAGGCAGAATTCTCAAAGAGGGTGATGGGAGGAAGTCTTATGGGCACCTAAGTCTGTCCTTTATCTTGCGGACACGATCCTGAGAGATGTTAGGACTGGCGGAAGTGCATCACGGTGAGAATGTGCTCTCGTCTCCAAAAACAAGAGGAGATTTTAGGGGTTCTCTCCGGGTTTAGCAGCATCGAGGGTATTAAGTTCGACCATGATGTGAAGGACTTGAATTGCGAGAAATATACTGAAATCTGAATTTGCATCTACTAATGAATTGCAAATTGCAGAATATTAGCGAATTAGATAGGATATTACATCTACTCTCCTTCTACTAACCCTCTACTTTACCTCTACTAGGCATCTACATGACAGCGGGAAGATGTGCCTAGCTCTTGTTAAGGTGAGTTGAAGTTTCCATGAAGGGAAAGAATTATTCCCACCTTGGGAATAAAATGTTCCCAGCCTGGGAATAAAATATTCCCACCTTGGGAAAAAATACAGGGCAGGCAAGAGAGATAGCCAGCACTGATGGTTGCCGGAAAAGTGGCACCTATTCAACAGGAAGGTGCCGTGATGGCAAAATAAGGAGATCTTGTTGCAACGTTTGTAGAAATACAGTAGAGGTTTAGTAGAGGTTTAGTAGAGGTAAAGTAGAAGGAAAAGACACAGAGAAACATTGCAGAAACCAATAGAAATAGGCATTTTTGCAGGATAATACCAATCATCTAGTAGAGGTAGAACTAAAAATACAAATATATGAAAGTAAGTTTATTCAAGTTTCTATAATTTATAAATAGCTTCAGAAACTTGAATAAGTTTATAGAAAGTGTCGCAAAATAAAGAGGTCATAACACGGCTGGAACTGCCAGCACTTGCAGGCATCATCCGTATGAGTTACGAAAAAAACGAGAGCCTTTATGTAAAGATAAAGGGAAAATTGCTATTGAGTCAGGAAAAAAGACTCTTTATCCGTAATAATTTTGTATCTTTGCAGCAAATAATTCATTGAAGCTATGACAGACTACATTATTATCGTTGCTGGAGGCAAGGGACTACGCATGGGTGGCGAAGTGCCCAAGCAGTTTCTGCCCATTGGTGGCATTCCCGTATTGATGCGCACGCTGATGCGCTTTCGCCAATATAGTGCTGACTTGCAAATCATCCTCGTACTGCCACGGGGGCAGCAGGGCTATTGGCAAGAGCTGTGCCGTCAGCACCAGTTCAATATTCCCTATCAGCTGGCTGATGGCGGTCGTACACGCTTCCACTCCGTACAGAATGGGCTGGCGCTTATCCCAGACGATGCGGAAGGAGTGGTTGGCGTACATGACGGAGTGAGACCCTTTGTCAGTCTCGAGGTGATAGAACGTTGTTTCGAGGCTGCCCGCATCCACAAGGCTGTTGTCCCCGTCATTCCCATTGTGGAGACAGTACGGAAAATCGATAGCGGGCAAGCCACACATACTGTACCACGCGACGACTACCGTCTGGTGCAAACGCCACAGACCTTCGACATCCAGTTGCTGAAGGCCGCCAATCACCAGCCCTATACGGATATGTTTACTGACGATGCCTCAGTGGTGGAAGCGTATGGCCATCGGATTACGCTGGTAGACGGCAATCGTGAGAACATCAAGATTACCACTCCCTACGATCTGCGATTAGCAGAAGTCCTGGTATAACGAAAACGAGCCACAGCATCCTGCGGCTCGCCAAGGTTAATAACCTTATCGTGTGTGAATGAAATGTCTTAGTTGTATTTCAGGATCTGGCCTGGTCTCAGCACCGTCTTCTTAGTAATACGATTCAGGCGGCAGATAGCATCGACAGTAGTACCATGCTTGCGAGCGATGGCATAGAGTGTCTCTCCACGCTTCACCTTATGATAGCTAGAAGCCTGCTGCTGACGATTGTTACGTGTGGGCTGCTGTTGAGGCTGTTGCTTTTGCTGCTGTGCCAACTGTGCATAGTTGGTGTTATCCTCACCACCCTGTCCTCCAACGCCACGCAGACGAGTGGCAACGATGCTTTCCTGATTGTAGGTAGCCTTGCGGAACATATAATAGTCGCCCACGACATCCTGATTATAGAAATCGAACATCAACGCAGGGTTGAGTGCCGTGCCACAGAGACGTGTCTCAAAGTGCAGGTGCGATCCTGTGCTACGTCCTGTAGAACCACCCAGGCCAATGGGATCTCCTGCACGCACTTCCTGATTCTCAGCCACCAAGTGCTTTGACATGTGTCCGTAGATGGTCTCCAGTCCATTGGGATGACGTATCACCACATACTTACCATAGCCCTTGGGCTCGTAGCGGACGATGCGCACTTTACCACTGAAGGCAGCATAAAGAGTGTCGCCAGTATTGACCTTAATATCCAGACCCTTATGCTGACGTCCCCAGCGTGCTCCAAAGTTGGAGGTGATGTGGCGACTCGGGGTAGGCATGGCGAAGTCACGAAGATCTATCAACAGAGAATCGGGCAGTGTGGTCTGCCTGTGAACATACATATTATTCCAGTCATCGTAGAGCTGAGCAGTAGGCGACTGCTGTGCCTCCTCACTCTCAAGCATCTTCTGAAGCTGTATCGAGTCAACAGCCCGCATCTTTCGATCGATAGGTGCCTGATCGGCTAAAAGATCCTGTGCCGCTGCGGGCATCACTACCATCATCGTCAGTGCCACGAAGGCTGTTGTCTTGAGTTTTTTCAGCATTTGTTATTTGATGTTTTGTTATTATTCTACCGTTGATTTGGACTTTGTAAGTGAAAAATCGGCACAAAGGTACAAAAAATAATCTTACTATCCTCATTCTTCTGCATTTTTTTCCGTACTTTTAACACAAAAAAATTTTTTTATTGTAATTTTGCAAACTGAAAGTAAAATTAAGTAGAAGAATGAACAAGACGGAACGTGCTAACTTTGGAAGCCGAGTCGGTATTATCCTGGCAACAGCGGGCTCTGCTGTTGGCCTGGGTAATGTATGGCGCTTCCCTACGATGACTGGTGAGAATGGCGGTGCTGCCTTCATCCTTATTTATATAATATGTGTATTGCTGCTGGGAGTACCCTGCATGCTCAATGAGTTTGTCATTGGCCGTCGTGCCCAGGCCAATACTGCCAGGGCTTATGCCAAGCTGGCAGGCAACTCTCCCTGGCGTCTCATCGGCTATTTCGGAGTTTTCACAGGCTTTCTCATTGCGGGCTACTACTGTGTGGTCTCTGGCTGGTGCCTACAGTATGTCTATGCCTCTGTGATTGGCGAACTGGATGGCGACCCTACTTACGTTCAGCAGTATTTCAGCGACTTCTCGTCCAATCCCTGGAAGCCCATCATGTGGCTGATTATCTTTTTCCTCATCACCCACATCGTCATTGTGCGTGGTGTAGAGAAAGGTATCGAGAAAGCATCAAAGATCATGATGCCCGTACTGTTTATCCTGCTGGTAGTCATTGCCATAGCATCATGTCTGCTACCCAATGCTGGCCGTGGCATCAGCTTCCTCTTCAGCCCGGACTTCTCGAAAGTCGATTCCAACGTCCTGCTCAGTGCCCTTGGCCAGGCCTTCTATTCGCTCTCGCTTGGCATGGGCTGCCTGTGTACCTATGCCAGCTATTTCAATCGCGACACCCATCTGACGAAGTCGGCCGTACAGATTGTCAGCATCGACTCGCTCATTGCCATCCTCGCTGGCCTGATGATCTTCCCTGCCGTATTCAGTGTGGGTGGCGATGTAGGAGCAGGCCCCTCGCTGGTGTTCATCACCCTTCCCAACGTGTTCAATCAGGCATTCTCTGCCGTACCCTTGGTGGGCCATCTCATTGCCGTGCTCTTCTATCTACTGCTGTCGGTGGCTGCCCTCACCTCTCTCATTTCCCTCCACGAGGTGAGCACGGCATTCTTCCATGAAGAGCTGAATATCTCACGACGCAGCGGTGCCACGATTGTCACGGTGCTATGCAGCATCATTGGCGTGTTCTGCTCGCTATCATTCTACAATACAGATATCTCGCTGTTTGGTATGCAACTGTTTGATTTGTTCGATTTCACCACAGGTCAGATCTTCCTGCCCGTCGGAGGCTTCCTAACCTGCCTGTTCCTTGGCTGGTACGTGCCAAAGCGTATTGTACGTGACGAACTGACCAATCAAGGCACCGTCAGTGCACGCTTCTTCGAGATTTACCTGTTCTGTGTACGCTTCGTGTGCCCACTTTGCATCCTCCTCATCTTCCTCCATCAACTTGGGATCATCTGATGTTTCGAGAGCTCTTCTATATGCAAAAGAGCGACCGTCGTGTCGTGCTTGGATTGATGACTGTAGGTGCAATAGCACTTATCGTCATTTTCCTGGCTGGAGGCAACGACCCACAGCCAACAAAGCCTCTAGCACAGCAGACCGATTCCACTAGCATGAACCCCCCAGCTACTCAGCAAGAAGAACCCTATGCCCAGCCTGTCGCTACACCAGAACGTTTCGCTTTCGATCCCAATACTGCTGACTCCACACAACTGCTCCGCCTAGGTCTGCAGCCCTGGCAGGTCAGGAATATCTACCGCTATCGTGCTGCTGGTGGTGTCTATCGCAAGAAGGAAGACTTTGCCCGACTCTATGGGCTCACCGTAAAGCAATATAGAGAGCTGGAACCCTATATCCACATTTCTGCTGACTATCTGCCCGCCTCCACCCTTTTCGAACATCGCACACCATCCGCACATCGTGATACACCATCTACACATGGTGATACCATATCTGCTGAGAAAGAGGAGCATCCCTTGCGCTATCCCGTGAAACTAGCAGAGGGGGAAACGATAGACCTCAGCACTGCCGATACCGCCATACTGAAGCGTGTACCTGGCATTGGCTCTTATTATGCACGGAAAATTGCTGACTATGGAAAGCGACTGGGAGGTTATGCAAGTGTGGAACAGCTCGATGAAATCGATGATTTTCCGCAAGAAGCCAAGGCATATATCACCCTTGAACACACAAGTGTCACGAAGCTGAACATCAATTCCCTTTCGCTCAACGAGCTGAAGAAACATCCATACATCAACTTCTACCAAGCCCGAGCTATTGTCGACTATCGTCGCCAGCATGGCACTATCAGTGACCTGAACGATCTGCGTCTGCTCCCTGATTTCCCAGAAGAAGCCATCCAGCGTCTGCGTCCTTACGTGGAGTATTAGCCACCACGACATCTATTTCCAAATTTCGTACTTGATCTTTTCCCTGTTTTTGGTGCACCCATCAGCGGTTCTTCCATATCCAGATCTCATTTGGAAAGAGCCATCTGCACCTCACCGTCGCAATAATCGATTGCTTTCTGATCATGGAAATGGCTGAACGGTATTTCTCGTTTTTTGATAATAACAACAAAAAACACCCAACACCCACCCCGATACAGCTGAAATGCTAATGCACAAAGGCTTTGAGAGGGGGTGGGTGTTTGCAAAACACCCACCCAACACCCACCCCCTCTCAAAGCCTTTGTACATCGGTGTTTGAGCGGAATGGGGTGGGTGTTGGCAGAAAATTCTAATAAAAAATAATAATAGCGAGCCGTAATCTCACTATGAGCGAGCCGT
>JAIKWS010000079.1 GCA_024684515.1 Prevotella sp. | reverse complement strand
GACCTCCTCGGATAAGGACACCGTCTTTCCATCTTATGCCTGCCACATTTACACTCACCGTTCCGAATAGCTATCGGGCTTTGGCTTGCTTAGCAGCCTTACCCACGGCTCCGCGCCTTGTATGTGGTTTCTGTCCGTCAGGCCAGATGTTTGCCGTAAGCTTCTTTCAGATTCCGCGTCGCGACGGACACCCTTGCTCTTGGCTATGTGATTCCCGCTATTAGGGCTCACTCGGGACTTGCACCCGTTAGACAATACTCATGCCGAGCATACCAAGAAAAGGGGGTCGCAAATCACGACCCCCTTGGCAGTTTGTTGACTAAGCCGGACTTGTCCCTACGGCAGGGATTCTTGGGCACCTGGAGACCCTACTCGTTGCCGATAGCCAATCCATATTTGGGTTGTTTGACTTTCTCCCATGCCGATAGCCATTGTCTGTCGTCCACCATGCCGAATGGATTCTGGTGGCGTCATCTGTACGGTGGTGCCGTGGCTTCCCCCCCATTCAGGAATGCAGGAAGGGACCAATGCCGCAGCCGCATCGCTACTTCAGTTCAAACACACGGCTCGCATAGTCCTCCCACAGGGGCACTTCGATGCCTATCTCCATCAGGAAGCGGCCAGTGAACGTCTTGCCATCCAGTCTGCACGGCTTCTCCCCCACCCTGACGTTCTTCTCGCTCAGTGTGTAGGTCTTGTTGGCATCCAGTCCCGCGAGTGTCAGACGTGGCAGCGGCTGGTCGTAATAGTTGTCGGTCTTGTAGACGAAGAGCACGGCCTGCGTATGCTGGTCGTTGGTGTACATGATGCTGCTCACCCCCTTGCGGTCGTATGGCGACAACAGGCGATAGAGATTGCCTGTCTGCACCACTTGTCTCAGCTGTTTGTAGTCGGCAAAGCATGTGGTGCACTGCTGGCGCTCCTCGCTAGTCATGTCCTTGGGTTGCAGCTCGATGCCCAGTCGTCCACTCATGGCGACATCGCAACGGAACTTGATGGGTATGACGCGTTTGCCCGTGTTCCAGTAGGGCACGTGGTTGATGTGCTGTGCCATGGCATTGGCAGGGAAGAACATGCTAGTGCCGTACTGCATATAGACACGCTGCAGGGCATCCGTATTGTCCGACACCCAGAACTCGTCGAAGTAGGGCAGCAGTCCGTAGTTGGCACGTCCACCACCGCTGGCACAGTCCTGGATCACCAGGTTGGGATATTTCTCTCTCACACGTTTCAGTGTCTTGATGAGTCCGCGATGGTAGTCGATGTTGATATTGTTCTGCTTCGACTTAGGCAGATATACCGATCCGTAGTTCTGTATAGGAGCGTTGGCATCCCATTTGATATAGCTGATTTCGGGATAGGCCGTCATGAGGTTGTCGACCACACTGAACACGAAGTCCTGCACCTTGGGGTTGCACATGTCGAGTATCAGCTGTGTGCCTCCACGTCCCAGCCTCAGTTCCCGTCCTGGCCGCTGTAGCACCCAGTCGGGATGCTGCTCATAGAGCTCGCTGGTGGTGTTGGTCATCTC
The DNA here is from genome assembly GCA_024684515.1 of Prevotella sp. Classification (GTDB taxonomy): domain Bacteria; phylum Bacteroidota; class Bacteroidia; order Bacteroidales; family Bacteroidaceae; genus Prevotella. The sequence continues at coordinate 9,542 of JAIKWS010000079.1, read as the reverse complement.
CGGCTCTATCCAGATGCCGAACTTGATTTTCCTCTGTCTGGCAGCATCCGTGAGGGCCTTGATGCCATTGGGCAGCTTCTGTCGGTCCACCACCCAGTCGCCCAGCGACGAGTCGTCCCTCTTGCGTGGGTACTTGTCGCCAAACCATCCGTCGTCCATGACGAAGAGCTCCCCACCGAAGCTGGCGATATCGTCCATCATCTTGATAATCTTCTCCTCGGTGATGTCGAGGTAGATGCCCTCCCAAGAGTTGAGCAGTATGTCTCCCGTCTGCATGCCTCTGTGGAGCATGCCCTCCTTTCGTGCCCAGTCGTGGAAGATGCGGCTCACGCCACTCTGTCCCTCTTCGCTGAATGCAATCGCCAGATGGGGGGTGTCGAAAGTCTCCTTTGGCTCCAGCACATACTCGCTCTGATTGGGGTCGATGCCAGCATAGACGTGATGCTCCTTGTGGCTGATGGTGTTCACCCTCAACTCATAGTTGCCGCTCCAGCAGAGAGCCATGCCAATGGTACGTCCTGTCAGCTCCTGCGGACGTCCGTCTAGCGAGAGCATGATCTCTGGTGCATCCAGGTGGCTGTTGCGAGCACCGTCCGTGTTGCGTATGGTCTTCATGCCCTGTGTCACAGGTTCCATGGTAGGCTCTGTCTCGGCAGCCCAGTTGCCATGCAGGTGTGTCAGCCATACGTTGCCCTGACGCAGCACGAGGTGGCCACTGTCAAATCGCTTCAGTGTGATGGCTTTCTTCTCCTGGTGGGTGATTTCCGTCCATGTCTCTATGATGTCCACATGCTTGTATGCCTTGTAGAACACCCTCACCGTCACAGGCATCAGCTTGTCCTGCATCGTGAAGACATGTATCCTGGCACGAGGCTCGTCCTGCGTCTGATAGTCCGTCACCTTCAGTTCCAGGTTCAGGTCGCCATCCATATGCTGCACCTGCAATGCCGGCGCCTGCACGCAGTCAATGGTACCAAAGGCAGGCATGGCATGGAAACTGAGGTCGGCACCGGCATCGCGCAACTCCTGCAGCGTGGCACTCTTGTTGCCATAGTACGACTGTTGGAGGTCGCCACCCTCCCTGGCCGTCAGCAACAGCTGGGTATTGGGGGTCTCAACAACCACATCACCCTGCCACGCCAGCAGGGGAGTAGAAGAAAGGAGCATCAGGGCTCCAAGAAATAGATGTTTCATAATCTGCTCTTTTTTTGGGTTTTCAGTCATGCTGCAAAGATACAACATTTCCGCCATACTGCCTTATACTTTCTTGACATTTTCATATCCAATATCTATTTTTGGTAAAAAAAATGTACCGACGGGACGGGAATCACTACGGTCCATCACATGAAATGACAACTGAGGGGAAAATTTCCCTGAGCTGCCCAAGCTGTCGTCTGTGTCATGTCAGAAGTATATTTTTGAGCGAAAAAAGGCGTTGTCTTTGGCTATTCAAAATATTCTTTGTAACTTTGCACCCTGTATATAAAAGCAATGAGAAGCAATGTCTTGCATTCTGCATATTGAGACCAGTACAGAAGTCTGTTCAGTAGCCGTGAGCGAGGATTCGCATGTCATCTATCATGACGAGCGTCGAAGCGACCACAAGGGTGCCAGTGCCGAGCAGCTGGGCACGATGGTTGACGATGCCCTGTCGTTCACCGACAGCCATGCCATCCCCTTCGATGCCGTTGCCGTCAGTGGTGGTCCTGGTTCGTACACCGGGCTGCGTATTGGCGTTTCCATGGCCAAGGGCATCTGCTATGGCCGTGACCTGAAACTCATAGCCGTGCCCACCCTCGAGTTGCTCTGCGTGCCAGTGCTGCTGCGTGAAGCCGTTCCTGACGATGCCCTGCTGTGTCCGATGCTCGATGCCCGCAGGATGGAGGTGTATGCCGCTATCTACGACAGGAGCCTGAAGACTGTGCGCCAGGTGAATGCCGACGTGGTCGATGCCTCCACGTACAGAGCCTGGCTCGACCAGCATCCCGTCTACTTCTTCGGCAATGGTGCATCCAAGTGTATGGACATCATCCACCACGACAATGCCCATCTGCTGGAGGGTGTAGAGCCGCTGGCCAGATGGATGCAGCCGCTGGCTGAACGCAGGCTTCTAAACGGCCAGACAGAGGACGTGGCCTACTACGAGCCCTTCTATCTGAAAGACTTTGTGGCTAAGCCGGCAAGGGACTTGCTAAATATTAAATGAACAACAAAACGTTAATGGACAAACAGACAACAAACAACGTGGATATACAAGGATTGGATTATAATACTCAGCGTGAGAAGCTTATCATGCCCGAGTATGGTCGTGAAATACAGAAAATGGTCGACTATGCCGTCAGCCTGGCCGACAGGAACGAGCGTCTGCATTGTGCCAAGACCATCGTGAAGCTGATGGAGACGAAGGTGCCACAGATCCGCGAGAACAGCAACTACCAGCAAACGCTGTGGGACCATCTGTATCTGATGAGTGGCAAGCAGCTGGACATCGACTGGCCTTACGACGTCAGTCAGGCTGAGCGTATCCACAGCAAGCCCGCACCCATGGCCAAGCCGTCTAACGGCATTCACCTGCGGCACTACGGCCGACTGGTGGAGGAGCTGTGGGAGAGGCTGAAGGCGATGCCCGACGGAGCCGAGCGAGATGAGCTGACCCGCCAGACTGCCAACCAGATGAAGCGTGACCTCATGCTGTGGGGACATGGTTCGATAGCCGATGAGAAAGTGGCTGACGACCTGGCCTACTATACCGACGGAAAGATACAGCTGGACCTGAACAGGTTCTGCTTCGAACGTTTCACCGTAATGGAAGAGGCACCCGCCAAGCGTTCCGGGAAGAAGAAAAGGTAGGATTTTCGATGGCATCTTTCATCATAGAAGGCGGACATCCGTTGAGTGGAACCATAGTGCCGCAGGGAGCAAAGAACGAGGCCCTGCAGGTGATATGTGCCACATTGCTGACCAGTGAGGAGGTAACCATCCACAACATCCCCAACATCCGTGACGTCAACAATCTCATACAGCTGCTCAGAGACATCGGTGTCAAGGTCAGGCCTATTGCCACCACCGGAAGCACAGATGCTGCACAAGGCCATGGCGGAACCGACGGCTACTCCTTTCAGGCCGACCAGCTGAACATGGACTATCTGCAAAGCAACGAGTTCGTGCAGAAATGTGCACAGCTCAGAGGCTCTGTCATGATGATCGGTCCACTGCTGGCCCGCATGGGCAAGGCTGTGATTGCGAAGCCTGGTGGCGACAAGATTGGCCGTCGTCGGCTCGACACGCACTTCCTGGGCTTCGAACGCCTGGGTGCTCACTTCAACCCCGTGCCCGAACGTAGTGTCTACGAGATCTCAGGCCATCATCTCAAAGGCAGTTATATGCTGCTCGACGAGGCCTCCGTCACAGGCACGGCCAACATTGTGATGGCTGCCGTGATGGCCAAGGGCACCACAACTATATATAATGCAGCCTGCGAGCCCTACGTGCAGCAGCTGTGCAACATGCTCAACCGCATGGGAGCACACATCAGCGGCATAGCCTCGAACCTGCTCACCATAGAGGGTGTGGAAAGCCTGCATGGCACCACGCATCGTGTGCTGCCCGACATGATCGAGGTGGGGTCGTTTATCGGAATGGCGGCCATGGTAGGACATGGCATCCGCATCAAGGATGTGTCGCTAGGCAACCTGGGCATCATCCCCAACACGTTCCGCAGAATGGGCATCAAGATCAAGGAAGAGGGCGACGACCTCTTCGTGCCGTGCTCGCGTCACTACGAGATCCAGTCGTTCATCGATGGCACCATCATGACACTTGCCGATGCCCCATGGCCAGGGCTGACACCCGACTTGCTGTCGGTACTCATCACCGTTGCCACACAGGCCCGTGGCTCCGTGCTCTTCCACCAGAAGATGTTCGAGAGCCGACTGTTCTTCGTCGACAAGCTCATCGACATGGGTGCCCAGATCATCCTCTGCGACCCGCACAGGGCCGTAGTGGTGGGCCACGACCACAAGCTGCAGCTGAGGGGTGGCCGCATGTCCAGTCCCGACATTCGTGCTGGCATAGCCCTGCTCATAGCCGCCATGAGTGCCAAAGGTACCAGCCGCATTGACAATATCGAACAGATAGACCGTGGCTACGAGAACATCGAGAACCGTCTCAATGCACTGGGTGCCCATATCACCAGAATGACGTAACCACACCACGTTTCACCCATCATGATAAGAGAGGAGGAAGCATACAGAATAGGACGTCTAGGCAAGCCCCATGGCGTGAAGGGAGAGCTGACGATGCAGGTCGATGACGACATTTTCGACCGTGTCGATGCCGACTTCCTCATACTCATGGTCGACGGCATCCTAGTGCCCTTCTATATGGAGGAATACCGCTTCCGCTCCGACACCTCGGCACTGATCAAGTTCGAGGATGTGGACACGGTGGAACGGGCACGGGAGCTGACAGGCTGTGACGTCTATTTCCTACGTCGGCTGGCCGATGACCAGGAGCAGGAGTACACCTGGTCGTTCTTCGTGGGCTTCGAACTGATAGATGCCACGAGTGGCAATGCCGTGGGATATATAACTGACGTGGATGAGAGCACCACCAATGTGCTCTTCGAACTGGAGACAGGAGTGCTCATACCAGCAGCCGAAGAACTCATCACACATGTAGATACAGACAAGAAAGAGATAACAATGGAACTGCCGGAAGGCATCCTTGACATATGAAAAAACGACAAATAGCAATATTAGGCTCTACAGGAAGCATCGGCACACAGGCCTTGCAGGTCATCGAGGAGCATAGCGACCTCTATGAAGTCTATTGCCTGACGGCCAACAACAAGGTGGAGCAACTGGCTGCACAGGCTCACAAGTTCCGTCCTGCTGCCGTGGTGATAGCCAACGAGGCACACTACGACCGACTGAAGATGCTGATGCAGGATCTGCCCGATGTAAAGGTATATGCAGGTAGCCGTGCCCTTGACGAGATTGTCGAGGCCGACCCTATCGACATGGTACTCACAGCAATGGTAGGCTTTGCAGGACTGTCACCCACCATTCACGCCATCCGTGCCAGGAAAGCCATTGCACTGGCCAACAAGGAGACCCTGGTGGTGGCTGGCGAACTGATCCTGCAGCTGGCACAGCAGTACAAGGTCGATATCCTGCCTGTTGACAGCGAGCATTCGGCCATCTTCCAGAGTCTGGTGGGAGAGGATGAGAACCCCATTGAGAAGATCCTGCTCACTGCCAGCGGAGGACCTTTCCGTCTGCTGCCTGCAGAACAACTGGCCAGCGTGACCAAGGCCGATGCCCTCCGTCATCCCACGTGGGACATGGGAGCGAAAATCACCATCGACAGTGCCACGATGATGAACAAGGGCTTCGAGGTCATCGAGGCCAAATGGCTCTTTGGAGTCGATGCCAGTCAGATACAGGTGCTCGTCCATCCACAGAGCATCGTACACAGTGCGGTGCAGTTTCACGATGGCAGTGTGAAGGCTCAGCTGGGTGTGCCTGATATGCGACTGCCCATCCAGTATGCCATGTCGTTTCCACGACGTCTCACCCTGAGCAGTGAACGACTGGACCTCTTTGCCGCACAACGACTGGAATTCTTCGAGCCCGATCTGGAGAAGTTCCGATGCCTGGCACTGGCCTTCGAGGCTATCAAGGCCGGCGGCAACATGCCCTGCATCGTCAATGCAGCCAACGAGGTGGTGAACCGTGCCTTCCTGGAAGACAGATGCTCGTTCCCACAGATAGCCGATATCATCGCACAGACCATGCAACGTGCCACCTTCTCTGCAGATTGCAGCTACGACACCTATGTCAGTACGGATGGCGAGGCCCGTAGCATAGCTGCAGAATTGTTGAATCATCAATGTTAAATATCGAATAAAGTAAAAAATGGAAGTTTTTCTGATAAGACTGTTGCAATTCCTGCTGGCCATCTCGTTGCTGGTTCTCCTGCATGAGCTAGGCCATTTCACCTTTGCCAAGATCTTCAAGGTCCGAGTGACCAAGTTCTACCTTTTCTTCAATCCCAAGTTCCACATCCTCAGCACCTACGACACCTGGGTGAGAAAGCTGTTGAAGCTGAAACCCGAGGTGGTGCCCACCAAGGAGGTGGAAGTAGAGGTGAAAGAGGGTGAGGAGCCTCAGAAGGAGACGGTAAAAGAATACGTTGGCACGGAATATGGTCTTGGCTGGCTGCCGCTGGGTGGCTATTGTGCCATCGACGGCATGATTGATGAGACCAACCAGAAACTGAGTGACGACCCCAAGCCCTGGGAGTTCCGCACCAAGCCAACCTGGCAGCGGCTGCTCATCATGATTGGTGGCGTGCTGGTGAATTTCCTCCTGGCACTGTTCATCTATTCCATGATCCTCTTCTACTGGGGCGAGACCTATGTGCCTGTCGACAAGATGAGCGATGGCATGAAGTTCAATGCCGAAGCCAAGGCACTAGGATTTGAAGACCACGACATACTGGTGTCTACCGATCGCGGTCCTCTGAAGAAATTCGACGATGACCTCTTCCGTGAGGTGTCGAAGGCCCGTACGGTAAATGTCATCCGCCAGGGACAGCCGTTGGCCATTCATATCCCAGAGCAGCAAGACCTGAACCTGCTCAATATGTTCAAGGCCACACCAATGTTCATGCGTCCGTTCCTTCCTGCCGTCATCGACAGTGTGATGCCTGGTTCGGCAGCTGCCGAGATAGGACTGCAGCCAGGCGATTCCATCCTTGCCATCAACGGCAAGAAAGTGGATTCGCACAACGAGTTCACTGACGAGATTGCCTGTCTTGGCGATGTGCTGGCAACGGCAAAGACACCTGCCGACAGCATGAAGGTCCGCAATGTGGAACTGGTGGTGTGGCGAGCCTCGCAGGCAGCCTTGCACGACAGCATCCCCTATGCCGGCGACACCCTGAAGGCCACACTGTCGCCAGAGCTGCAACTGGGATTCGTGACGATGACGAAATACGAGCCTACCACCTTCAAGTACGGCTTCCTGGAGAGTATCCCTGCCGGCATTGGCTATGGCTGGCACAAGTTGTCGGGCTATGTCAGCGACATGCAGTATGTCTTCACTAGCGAAGGAGCCAAGTCGCTGGGTGGCTTTGGAGCCATTGGCAGCCTGTTCCCCGAGATGTGGGACTGGCATCGCTTCTGGGAGATGACGGCATTCCTGAGCATCATCCTTGCCTTCATGAACATCCTGCCTATTCCAGCCCTCGACGGCGGACATGTGCTGTTCCTTCTCTACGAGATGATAACCCGTCGCAAGCCTTCAGAGAAGTTCATGATACGGGCAGAGTACGTAGGCTTCGGCATTCTGGTCCTGCTGATGGTAGTGGCCAATCTCAACGATATCCTCCGCTGGCTGGGCTATATGTAGACAGAAGAAAATATTTATTGACAGTTAGTAATATCATACGGTATGCTGATCTTTTTTAAGCTATTAGGTTCACTGGCACTGCTCATGTTCGGCATGAAGTCGATGAGCGATGCCCTGCAGAAAATGGCTGGCCCGCAGTTGCGACACGTACTGGGTGCCATGACCACCAATCGCTTTACTGGTTTGCTTACAGGAACACTAGTCACCGTCTCCGTGCAGTCATCAACGGCAACTACGGTGATGACGGTATCGTTCGTGAATGCCGGCCTGCTCACACTGGCTCAGGCCATCTCGGTCATCATGGGTGCTAACATCGGCACCACACTGACGGCATGGATCATGGCACTGGGGTCGTCGTTCGACATCAGTATCGTCTCGTATATTGGATTCTTCCTGGGCATCATCCTCATCTACATGAAGAAGCATCGCTATGTCGGCGACTTCCTCTTCGGACTGGGACTATTGCTGCTGGGACTGACCACCTTGCGACTGACGGGCAACGAGATGGACCTTGGACACAACGAGTCTGTGCTCAGCTTCTTCCAGTCGTTCGACCCCGACTCTTTCTGGACAACACTGGTGTTCCTGTTGCTAGGTGGTGTGCTCACCTTCTGCGTGCAGTCCTCGGCAGCTGTGATGGCTATCACCATGCTGCTCTGCGGTAGTGGTGCCATGCCCATCTATCAGGGTATCGCCTTGGTGCTGGGTGAGAATATCGGCACTACCATCACTTCCAACCTTGCTGCTCTCTCGGCCAACACACAGGCTCGCAGGGCTGCTCTTGCCCACTTGTTCTTTAACATCTTTGGCGTGCTGTGGATACTCATCGTCTTCCGCTGGTTCATTGATGGAATCATATGGGTGGTCGACTATGCCGGCAACAATTTCTTCGGACAGGACATGGCCCACATGGACGAGAACACCAAGCTGACATTCACACTGGCTGCCTTCCACACTGGATTCAACGTCATCAATGCGGGCATACTGATATGGTTCATCCCGCAGATTGAGAAGTTTGTATGCTGGGTCATCAAGCCTAAGAAGGTGGATGAGGAAGAGGACTTCAAGCTGCATTTCATCACTGCAGGCTTCATGAAGACACCTGAGCTGTCTGTGCTAGAGGCTCAGAAGGAGACACAGGCGTTTGCCGAACGCATGCAGAAAATGTTTAACATGGTGAAGGATCTGCTCAACGAGTCGTCGTCGCTGACAGGCAAGAAACAGGACGATGAGAAATTCAATGCTATCTACTCGCGAATAGAGAAATACGAAGGCATCAGCGACAACATGGAACTGGAGATTGCCAAGTACCTGGAGCAAGTGAGCGATGCACATCTGAGCGACGACACAAAGTCCAAGATCCGTGCCATGCTGCGTGAGATCAGCGAACTGGAGTCTATTGGCGATGCATGCTACAACATGGCTCGCACCATCTCACGCAAGTATAATGCCAAGCAGGATCACTTCAACGAGGGACAGTACAACCATCTGCACCAGATGATGGGACTGGCAGAGAATGCCCTGACTCAGATGAACCAACTCATGGGCGGTCGCAAGGAGTCGTACGATGTGAACCGCACGTTCAACATCGAGAACGAAATCAATAATTACCGCAATCAGCTGAAGGCACAAAACATAGTAGATATCAACAACCATGAGTACACCTATGCCGAGGGTACTGTCTACATGGATCTGATTAACGAGTGCGAGAAGCTAGGCGACTACGTAGTGAATGTCGTAGAGGCACGTATGGGCACCAGGCAACGCAATGCCACATAATTGACAAAACGTCAACGTGATTTGCTAGTGACTACAGGCCACGAAAATCACGTTGACGATACAAAATCACGTTGACACTACGAAATCACGTTAACACTACGAAAATCAAGTTGACACTACAAAATCACATTGACACTACGAAAATCACGTTGACACTACAAAACCAAGCGGCTCCGCAGGGAAGAACTTCCAGCGGAGCCGCATTTCTGAGCCTCTTGTCGGATTCGAACCAACGACCCCGAGATTACAAATCACGTGCTCTGGCCAACTGAGCTAAAGAGGCGGGTGGGCAAGCGGTCTGCATCGCGCCGCTACAACCAAGTACCTTTGCTACGTTCCCGTCCTGGA
>JAIKWS010000074.1 GCA_024684515.1 Prevotella sp. | reverse complement strand
CACCCTTGCTCTTGGCTATGTGATTCCCGCTATTAGGGCTCACTCGGGACTTGCACCCGTTAGACAATACTCATGCCGAGCATACAAAAGAGGATGTGCCAGTTCTGACACACCCTCCAGTACGCACTCGGATTTTATTACACTACGATTTATCTCAAACCAATCTGTAAAAAACCACTAGTCTAATTTAGTTTCGCTAAACCGTTATTAATCTATTATACTAACTAACTAACTAATAAAGTATGAGTAAAAAAACAATTAAGGAAATTTTTTCTATTCAAATCTTCCTACCTGCTACTCCAGGAAATATAGTTTCAGCGGTGTGAACCTATCTCCCGTGAAGAGTAGATGCTCTGTGTCGATGGCATCCAGAATGGGATCGCCAGAGAGGTTGATCTTCAGCGTCCATGTGCCATCACCATTGTCGGTGAGCAGCTCATTTCCTGGCTGGAAGTCGTTGCCCGTCCATGTTGTGCTCCACCATCCTGTGGTGACACGAACCTGTGGGTCGTCAGCCTGCATCTTGAGGTAGAAAGTGGTAGACTTCATCTTCTCCCAGACATCCATCGGGATGGCATAGATTTCCTCTCCCGTCTTGCTGTTTTCGTTGGAGAAGCGATAGGTGCCGTTCCAGCTTACTGCTCCTGCCGAGCCGTCGCCTTCCCAGATGATGACCTCTGCGGGCTCATCGCCACCGCCACCCTCGACAAGATCGATAAAGTAGATCTCGTTGACAGTGTAGCCACCACCGGTGAAGAGCAGGTGCTGTGCGTCGAGCAGTTCGAGCAGAGCGGCATCGTCAGCGAGGTTGACAGTGAGCTTCCATGTGCCGTCGCCATTGTCGGTGAGCAGCTCGTTGCCCGGCTGGATATCGTTGCCTGTCCATGTAGTGCTCCACCATCCTGTGGTGACACGAATCTGTGGTGCTGCACCCGTGATGTCGACATAGAATGTCTCGCTCTTCAGTCGCTCCCATACATCCATAGGCACTGTGTAGCACTCCTCGCCCGTTGAGTTGGTCTCAGGAGCAAAGCGATAGTCACCACTCCAGTTAATCTCGCCCAGTGAGCCGTCGTTCTTCCAGACAGAGCTCTTCACTTCCTTCATGCCAGGACCATCCTTCCATACCTCTTCCTCGAAGTAGATTTCCTCTACGGTGTAGCCGCCACCGGTGAAGAGCAGGTGCTGTGCGTCGAGCAGTTCGAGCAGAGCGGCATCGTCAGCGAGGTTGACGGTGAGCTTCCACGTGCCGTCGCCATTGTCGGTGAGCAGCTCGTTGCCTGGCTGGATATCGTTGCCCGTCCATGTGGTGCTCCACCAGCCTGTGGTGACACGGATCTGTGGTGCTGCACCCTTGATGTCGACATAGAATGTCTCGCTCTTCATCTTCTCCCAGATATCCTGAGGAACGGTATAGCACTCCTCGCCTGTCGAGTTGGACTCAGGAGCGAAGCGATAGTCACTACTCCAGTTGATCTCGCCCAGTGAACCATCGTTCTTCCAAATGGTGGTCTTCACGATCTCCATGTGTCCCTCCTCAGCGGCAGGCTCGTAGGTGAGTTCTGGCATGGTAAAGGTCTGTCCGTCGTAGGTATGGATAACACCTGCGAATGTACCCTTGAAGATGTCCTTTTTAGGCACGCGGAAGATGAGATTGCTGGTACCTTTGCGATAGAAATCCTTATGGTCAATGATTTTGGGCAGTGTGTCCGCACCAATGAGCTCAACGCTATTGATAAACTCCAGGTCAGAGCCAAAGATTGTGATCAGTTCTTCGCCCTTGGCTGTTTCGCCAGCCTGTTTTGAGAATCCAGTCACATTGGTATGACCCATGGTCAGTGGCAATGGTGACTCTGCCTGTTCGCTTGCTGTGCGCACGATGATCTTTCCTCCATCGGCAGCAATTCCCGAGGGTGCATTGACCTTGATCATATCGTCGCTGATAATCTCGAAACTAGTAGCTTTGACGCCACCTGGGAACTCAATCTCGGTAACACTGTTGAAGCCAGAGCCATTGATGGTCATAGGCTGGTTGGTGACTACCTTCGTTGGGAAGAATACTTTGATGCCCAGTCCAAGGATGGCCGAACCATTATCATCGTCTTCAGTACAGGCTGTGAATGTGGTACCGATAAGAACCACTGCCAGTAGTGCGCCTAAATAATTGATTATATATTTCATAATTCTTCAGTTTTTACTATTCTTAATTACCATCCTGGGTTCTGGGTAAGATTAGGATTCTTCTTCAGTTCCGACTGAGGGATGGGATAGAAATTGAACTTGTCATCCCACTGGCGGGTAATCGTAGAGCGGGTGAGCATCAGGCTGTTGCTGATGGATGCCACCTGTATGGTCTTGAAATACTGGGCACCCTTCTTCCAACGACGTACGTCCCAGAAGCGGTGGTTCTCGAATGCCAGCTCTACCATGCGCTCGCGCTCATAGCGTGCCACCCACCTAGTGCCATCCTCGGTGAATGCCGGCATATTGATGTCTGCACGGCTACGCAGCACGTTGATAGCCTCGTTGGCGGTCATGCCGTAGGTGGCATCGTTGGCACTGCCTGTGGCATTGAATACGGCCTCGGCATAGTCGAGATAGAACTCTCCCAGACGGAACAGTATCCAGGTGTGACGACGAGAAGTCTGATTATCGGTGGTGGTGACACATGCGCCATCGACATACTTCCTGAGATAATAGGTGGTGGGAGTAGCGCCATACTTAGGAGCAGCGTTGAATCCACCTGCGAAGGTCTCGATGGTCTTCTTCTGAGCACCATTGCTGGGCCATTCGTCGCCATTCTTCACCACGGTGAGTGCAAAGCGGGGATCCAGTCCTGTATAGGGATCGACAGTATTAAGGTCGATATTGCCAGGATTACGCTGCAGGAAGGTCTCACCATTGTCCTGATACTCATACTGGTCTACCAGACTCTGTGTGGGACAGTTGCCCGACGAGCCGTTCTCTACGCCAACAGGATAGTTGGCCATCTCAAACTCGTTGTTCTCGCCACGTCCGAGACCAAAGATCAGCTCGGCATTGAAGAAAGCATCATGTCCCCACAGCGAAGCATAGGAGCTGAGTTTGAGTCCCCATGTAGCAGCATTGTCGAGGATGTACTTGCAAGCCTCGGCAGCTTTCTGCCACTTAGCCTTGTCGCCCGATGGGTTGTGAAGGGGAGAGGCAGCATAGAGCAGCGTACGAGCCTTGAGTGCATACGCAGCAACACGTGTGGCACGACCTATCTCTGAGCCTATCTCAGTGGCATAGGTAACAGGCAGATAAGGTGCAACGGCATCACACTCGTCGACGATGAACTTCACGATCTGGTCAGCGGGTGTACGTGTGATGTTGTTAGCCTGTCCATTGGTAAGCGTGGTCGTGACCAGGGGCACATCGCCGTAGGTCTTGAAGAGTTCGAAATAGAAGTAGGCTCTGAGGAAACGCAACTCATAGGGGAAGAGTTCCATCTGTGCCACCCAGTTGCTATAGTCAGGATTATACTGCCAGTCGGTGATGTCGGTCTGGTCAATCTTCTCCAGATACATGTTGACATCAGCAATGGCGGTATAGGACTTTGTCCAGGTGTTGGAATAGGGATTGGCGGGGCTCCAGCCACCATTGACGTAGCTGTTGACGGCACCCGTCTCGAGTGCATACTGTGCCTCGTCGGTAGCAGAGGCCAGGAAGTAGGCACTGTTGGCAGCAAACTCATTATTATATATCTGCGCATAGACATCGAACACCAGGTTCTTGATGCCCTCTTCAAAATAATTGTAGGTCCACTCCTCGTCGCGGGTATTCTCCTCCGTATAGTCAAGATTGGCACACGAGGTCAGCCCTCCACACAGCGGCATGCAGAGCACGAAGGCAAGGATCAAGAAAGTGGGCCTGCTATTTTTATGATTGATATTCATAATCTTCCGAATTTTGAAATTTTGACTTTTCATTTAACACTTCTCAGAATTGTACTGAAAGACCAAGATTAATGCTCTTCATGACGGGATAGCCCGTTCCGAGATTCTCTGCATCCATGGCATCGATATTGTCGAACGACAGTAGGTTCTGTCCCTGTACGAAGACCTTGATGCCTGAAACCTTCAGCGATTCGACAACTGATGCTGGCAACTTGTAGTACACCTCGCAGTCGCGTAGCTTGAACCAGCTGACATTGCGATACCATATCGTAGAGTTCTGTGCATTGTTGGCAACATTCTCTGTCGACAGGCGTGGGTAGCTGGCATTGGCTCCAGCTATGTCGAAGCAGTTGCTGTAGTATTCCTGAGAGAGGTTGCGATTGTCGGAGAGTGCTCCCCATACGCCATCCACATAACGCAGGTTCTTCACCTGATGCCCGGCTCCCTGGAAGGTGGCATTGATGCCGAATCCCTTATACTCTGCTCCGAGGTTGAAAGCATAGTTCAGTGCTGGGAAGGCATTGCCATAATCCTGTGCTACATAGTCATTCTCGTTGATGACACCATCGCCATTGACATCCTTGTATTTGATGTCGCCAACCTTCACCTGTCCAAACTGCTGAACAGGACTGTTGTCGATATCTGCCTGATCCTGGAAGAATCCCAGTGCAATGAGGCCACGGTCGGCATCAGCAGGATCTCCAACAACGGAGAGGTTAGGATAGGCAGGTGTCTCAATCCATTCGAGAATTTCGCTCTTCACAGTCGAGAAGGAAGCACCAGCATTCAGATTAAGTCCGTTTGCAAAGGTCTTGGCATAGCGCAGACCCAGTTCCATACCATAGCTGGCCACACGTCCCTTGTCATCGTACGACGACTGGATACCTACAACTGAGGAGTTGAGTGAATTGGCACTGACGAGGATGTTGCGACGCTGCTGATAGAACACGTCGAGTGTGACATCGAGCTGGTTAGCAATTCTCAGGTCGGTACCGATATTGGCCTTATAGGCAGTCTCCTGCGCAAAGTCGTCGGTGGGGAACTGAGTCAGGAAGGCACCCCACGAGCTCGAGAAGTTGGTACCATACCAGTATTGTCCATGAGAGGCATTCCACGCAGCCAACCATAGTCCAGCCTGCGGCACATAGTCGGTATGCTGAATACCACCCGAAAGGCGTACCTTACCATAGCTGAGTAGACCATCAGGATTGTTGGCATAGATATATCCCAAACCTACGGTGGGCGAGAATGCCCATTTGGCTGGATAGCTGCGGTTGGAGCCATTGGCTGCCAGCACCACATCGGCCATCATGCGGTTAGCATGATCATAGTGCAGAGCCAGCTGCCAGTTGGTACGATACCAAGTGTCGCTACGGTTGTCGCGAATCTCGCTCTTCATGTTGTAGTTAGCATTGGCAGCAAAGTTGTCACCATTATTTAACTGCTTGGCATATTTGAATCCAGCGTTCAGAGTAGCGACACGCCACTGCGAGTCAACCCAGTGGTTGAACACCAGCTTGTCTTCTACCGTACCCATGACCGTCTCCTGCATGGCACCTGCGGCATCGTAGTAGTTCCAACCATACTGATAACCCTTGGAACGAGTCTCGATGGTGTTGGAAGAATTGTCATAGGAAGCTCCCACATAGAATTTCAAGCCTTCGGTGATGACGTCAAGATCCTGTTCCAAAGTCATGTTGGCCCAGATCTGACGCTGGTGGGTCTTCATGAAACCGGCACCTTGCGACTTGGCCAAGAGGTTGAAATCGCCATAGGTCTGGCTGCCACCCCATACACCACCTGCGGTCTTGATGGGGAATGCCAGTGCAGGCACCTTGTAGAGATGCCACCAGGCATCGTTAGAGTTCACATTGGGCACACCATTGGTCTCCATCAGGATACCCAGGATGTTGGCACTTACTCTTGTGGTCTTGCTCACCTCGAAATCAACATTGGCACGGATATTGGCCTTTGAATACTTCAGTTGCGAATTCCAGTCACCCTGATCGGGATTCTTATAGAGTCCACGGGCATCGGTATAGTCTAGCTGTGTGTAATACTGCACCTTTTCTGTTCCTCCGAAGAACGACAGATAGGCATTCGACTCATGGGCCGTGTTCTTGAACACCTCATCCTTCCAGTTGATATTTGGATAGACCAGGGGATCACTGCCATCGATGAATTTCTGCAGTTCAGCATCTGTATAGGCAGCTGCGGCACCATCGTTTAGACGTGCACGGTTCAGTGCATTGGCATAGTCGTAGGCACTCACCATATCGGCCATCTGTGGATCGAACTGTATCTTGTGCGAAGCACCCACTTTGAAATGGTATCCACCGTCCTTGCTGCCATGCTTGGTCTTCACCAGCAGCACACCGTTGATAGCCTCGTGTCCATAGAGTGCCACAGCAGCGGCATCTTTCAGAATGGTGACACTTTCCACCTCTTCTACCGTAAGACGGTCGATAGGGCGTTCCACACCATCTACAAGAATAAGGATGCCAGCTTCACCGGGAATGTCAACGGTTTGACCGTCGCGAATCATTTGTGTGCTATTTCTCGAGGTTGTCTGGATGCCACGGATATTAAATGTTGCACCACGACCTTCCTCTCCCTTGAAGCCAGTGTTCTGATAGGCATTCAGTCCCAGGAGCTTGCCATAGAGAGCATCAGCGAGACTGATGGCTGATGTGCGTCGCAGTTCTTCTGCAGTGATGGTTGTCGTAGCAGCTGTAGTAAGGAATTCCGTCTGCTCAACACCATAGCCTAAATCTACCTTCTGCGACGCCTTGTCGCTCAGCGTCACCTGGGCACTCACCGCCATTGGGGCACAACATAGTCCCATGACGGAATATATAAAGATGTTTTTAAATTTCATAGTCTTCATTGTTTCAATTCTTAATGATTAGAAGAATTACCACCCAGGATTCTGTGTTAGTCCATACCCTTTCTGAATCTCGATACGAGATACGGGGTCAAGATACCACTTGTTCGTCCAGTAGCCAGCATCCCACCAACGGCGATGACCGACAGCGATCTCTGGTTTCTCGTATTCAAACTTTGGCCAAGGGGTAGAAGCATCCCAACGCAGGTCACCATCTGTCATACGGTTGCCACTATCGTCGAGACGATAGATGCGAATCTCATGAAGTGGCTTGGTGAAGAGGTCCTGACGCATACGACGGATCATGTCATAGACACGGTCACCGCACTCGGCACCAATCTCACAGTTGCGCTCACGAAGAATCTCGTTGATCAGGTTCTCCTTGTTCGATGTCAGATTCAGCTCGGGGTTCATGGTCTCAATACGTCCCAGTCCAACACGACTGCGTACTACATGCAAGTCGTCCAATGCACCCTTGAAGTCGCCAGTCTCAGCACGTGCCTCGGCACGGATGAGATAAACCTCTGCCAGACGGATGTACGACACACCAATGTACTCGTCGTCATAGCGGCTACCTCCGAAGTAGTCAAGCAACCACTTGAACTTGCAATAGCCAGAAGCTATATCATCTTTATTATTGAAATTGCTGTTTTGATCCATCATACCGCCTACCCATGAGTCAACATATTGCTGACCAGCATAGTCGAAACCAGCAGGCAGCGAGCGCTGGGGAACCAGCATGGTCTCGTACAGACGTGGGTCGCGATCGGCAAACATATCATAGCCATTGGGGTTCTTCCCTGCTCCGTAGATGTCGGAATATGGGAAGACACGGCCATCCTGCATACCGAAGCATTCCATCAGCTCGTTGGTAGGAACAGCACCACCCTGACGCAAGCAGTCGAGTGCGAAGCCTCTCCAGCCCCAGCCCCAGCCACCATCTGACAGGGTAAGTGTGGGCTGTGCATCAAAGATCTTCTCATGATGAGTCTCGTCGTTACGATAGCGATAGGCTCTACGATAGGCCGTACGATAGCCTGCCTCATCTGCACTTGTAGGCTGAATCAGCTGATAGTAGTTGCCATTGGCAGCATTGTCGTCGAAGAAATCATTGCAATACTGCAGACAACGGTTCCACAGTGTTGGATCGGCTTTGCCAAACCAGACGTGTTCCTCGTTCTCGAAACCTGTTGGCTTCTTGCTGTAGGTCATGTAAGGCTGGTCGTTGTTGAACAACGGTGATGCAGCGAACATCCAGACCTTGGCACGCAGGGCACGGGCCGAGGCTCGTGTCAGACGACCTGACCACTGGCCGATATCAGCATCGGGAATATTCCAGATATATCCAGGCTCGTTGATGGCGCACTGAATCAGTGAGTCGATGAACTCAACGGTCTGCCAGGCTGTAGAACGGCCTTCTGTGAAGTCCTCTCCCACGGGGAACGCCTTCTTGACGAGGCAAAGACCACCGAAGTTGCGGAAAGCATCATAGTAACGGCTAGCCATGATCGTATAGGCCTCACCACGCAGACGGCTCTTCTCGTCGTCAGTCATATCAGGCACACGGTCAATATTCTCAATGATCTGCCAGCATTTGCGCACGGTCTCGTAGATTGACACACGACCGTCAGCATCAGAAGATGGGTTCTTGGTAGAATAGGAGAATTTACCCTGGAAGTTACTGTTGTCAGTATCCTGAGCATTCTCTGTCAAGCCTCCGGGATAGTAGCTCTGGATAGGACCACCCCACCCCACGTAACAATGATAAGAATCGGAAAGCACATCAATAGGTGCACCGTTCATCATGTTTCCTGAGGTATAGGTGCAGTATAGCTGTCCATAGGCACTCCAGAGGAAGTTGCGGGCATATTCAGCCTTGGAGAACACCGTGTCGACATTCACGTCTACACCGGGTGCTTTCTCCAGGAAGGCATTACCCACATCAATATCGTCGACACATGCAGTGAAGATGTTGGTTGTCATCCCCAAAGCCAACATGTAAATAAATATCTTTTTCATAATCTTCAATTCTTCAATATTTTGGGTTCATCAGAAGTTCACTTGTATACCAAAGTTGTACACACGTGTCATAGGATAACGCATACCGAGGTCAAGGTTCGATGAGCCACGAGCCTCTGGGTCATTTCCTTTGAAGTCTGCAAATGTGAGCAGGTTCTGGCCTGAGGCATAGAATCTCACGTAGTTGAGCAATGACAACCACTTGGGCTTGTTGATGGTATAGCCTATTTCCACGTTCTTCAGACGTACATATTTCGAGTCGATAATCCACGCCTGCGAATCATAGTTGTTATGAACACGATTGGTGAATGAGATACGTGGCAGGATGGCTCCGGGATTATCCTCTGTCCAGGAGTTGTCGGAAACCCACTGTACCAGTGCAGATGTGTTGGTTGAACCAAACTGGTCACGGAAGTATCCGTTCAGTGCACGACTGGTGTTGTCGGCACCTACCCAGAGCATCGAGAAGTCGAGTCCCTTCCAGTTCAGGCTGGCATTGACCGACCAGGTAATCTCTGGTTCGTCAGTATAGCCAAGAGGCTTCTGGTCGTTCTGATCAATAATACCGTCGCTATTGAGGTCTACATAGACAGCATCACCATATTTCAGGTCAATCAGCTGATCGGGCATTTCCACACCATACTGGGCCTTATAGCGCTCCTCAGTGCCAGGCTGATAGAACTCAAAGAGATCGTAACCGAAACGCTGTCCTACGGGCAGACCGGTACGGCTCAGGTAGTCATACATAGGTGGCACCTCGAGCATCTCGATCACCTTGTTGCGGGCAAAGGCAATGCTAGGACTGATGGTATAGCGGAAATCACCAATCTTATCGGCCCACTTCAGAGTCAGCTCATAACCATGATTCTTCACACGGCCCTCGTTAACATAGCTTGCTGGCAAGCTGGTCACGGCAGGCAACAGAGAGGCATTCGACACCAGGATGTCCTTACGGTCTTCCCAGAACAGGTCGAGATTCACGGTCAGACGATCTTTCAGGAATGCGGCATCAAGACCGACATTGATCTTGGAAGCGGTCTCCCATGTGACGTTCGGGTTACCGGCTGTCAACTCTTTCACAGCCTGCAGCCAGCCACCACTCGTACCGAAGTTGGCACCACGGTTCTGTGGGTTTACAGTGGTCGAACCAGTATAGAACTGCCATGCACCAGGCAGATAGAGGAAGCGCGCACCATTGGTATTGTCGTTACCGACCTTACCCCATGAACCACGCAGTTTCAAATAACCGATTACACTCTTGATAGGCTCCCAGAACTTTTCGCTCGAAGGAATCCAACCTACTGAGAATGAAGGGAATGTACCATAACGCTTACCCTCGGCAAAGTTCTCAGAACCGTTATAGCCGATGTTGAAGTCGACCATATAGCGAGTGTCATAGTCGTAGGTCACACGACCCACCAGTCCTACATAACCCTTGGGGATAGACTGATAGAGACTGCCGTCCGAATCCCATGGATAATAGGTCTTGCTCTGGTTGTAAAGTAACAGTGCACCAATATTGTGGTTACCGAACTTACGAGCATAGTTAAGACTTGCCTCAGCATACCAGTTACGATTTCCCCATTTGGACTCATCGTAAGGGATTGGCCATGTTACACCAGCCTTGCGGAGCACCTCCTGCCCGTCAACGATGGTGGCGACATAGGTGACACCAGTACCGTATCCGTTCTGACGGTTCTTGCGGGCTGTATAGTCTGTGTTGTACGATCCCTTCACCTTGAAGTCCAGACCTGGTGTGAGGAAGCTCATGTCGAGCTTATACTGGAGGTCGAGGTTCAGCACGTTGGTGCTCTCATTGACAAAACCTAGATCATAATAGTTTGAAAGGGCATCACGATCGAAGGGACCAACCAAGTTGTTATCGGCAACGACATGACGGCCTTGGTCATCAATACCAATACCGGCATAGGGTGTGGCACCCTGCAGATAGCGGAAGAGGAAGCCCTCACCACCACCCATCGTGGTACGGTTCTGAACACGTCCACCCATGGTCAGTGACAACTGGCTATACTTCGAAACGTTGATGTCGAGGTTGGCACGATAGTTGAAACGATTATACTTGAAAGTCTCATCGTCGTTGTTTGAGAAGGTCTTCAGCAGTGAATTCTGGTTCAGGAAGCCTGCAGAGACGAAATACCGCATCTTTTCTGTACCTCCGTTCACATTCACGTTCACCTGCTCCTGCCATGCTGCATCGTCCATGATATAGTCAATCCAGTCGGTATTAGGGAATGTGGTTGGCATGTCGCCAGTACGGAAATGCTCCATCACATCCTGACTGAAGCGGATGCCGGTGTCAGCATACGGGGTGTAGTCTGCAATGTTGACTGTACCAGGCCACTGTGCCATGGGAAGGGCGTCTGTGATAGCCGAGTAGTTCCACATCTTTCCATAAGTATATGAGTCAGCAAAATCCACGAACTTGGAGATCTGCTGTACTGCCGTACTTGCGGAAACAGAGACGGAAGCCTTACCTGGCGTACCACGCTTTGTAGTGACGAGAATGACACCATTGGCACCACGGACACCGAACACGGCAGTTGCCGAGGCGTCCTTCAGAATGGAGATGTCCTCGATCTCATTGGGATCGAGCTGTCCAAACGAACGTTCAACTCCATCGACAAGCACTAGCGGGTCAGCACTGTTGAGTGAGCCGGTACCACGTACACGGATGACAGGCTCATCATCACCAGGCATACCTGAACGCTGCACCACCGAGATACCCGGCAGCTTTCCTTGCAAGGCATTGCTCACGTTGGCCACTGGCGACTTTAGCAGTTCCTCACCACTTACAGCCTGAACGGCTCCAGTGATGGTCACCTTCTTCTGCTGGCCATAGGCAATGACAACCACCTCCTCAAGCGCTTGGGTGTCGGGCTGCATGGTCACATTAACCTGGCGACCCTGTACACGCTGCTGCTGGGTGAGATAGCCCACATACGAGAACTCGAGCGTTGCCCCTTGCCTGACGGACTGAATACGAAAATGGCCATCGAGATCGGTAACAGCACCGACACCCTGACCTTGCACGACGACAGAAACACCGATGAGGGGTTCACCTGTCTCATCTTTTACTGTACCCTCTACAGTCGTGTTCTGTGCCCATGCCTCAAACGGAAGCATGCAGAGGAGTGCGAGGATACCGAAAAGAAAAAATTTGCTCTTTTTCTTCATCTGGTCATGTTTTTTTTGTTGATAATTATTATGATTTTTTTGGTTGGTATGCGTAGGTTTTGTTGTTTCGATTGCAAAGATACTATAAAGACAACGTAGTGAAATGCCGGTTTGTATTTGATATTTCCCATTTTGTTCCCGTTATACATTCCGGAGGGAATCGGATACATTTAAGAAGGAAAAAGTTAAAAATAGCTATCTTTCCACAAAAAAAACGGAATTCCATTAGGTCAAACAAGCTACATTTACTATATTTGCCATATAAACCAAAAACTAAATGATGAAATATTCTTTCCTGGCTCTATTCCTGACAATGTTGCCCTTGACCATGGCCCACGTCCAAGGGGAACCTACCATAGATGTTCCTGCCTCTTACGAAGACTTCCTGACGGTAGGTGTGAAAGACGGTCTGGCTGACAATTTCGTTCGTCATATCACACGCGACAGTCATGGCTACCTGTGGTTCTCAACCATCAATGGCTTGAGCCGCTACGATGGCTATCGCTTCGTCAACTACAAGCCAGTGGACTTCGGTAGTGATGTCAACGATGTGGCATGGGTTCAGGAAGCCGCAGACAGCACACTATGGATGGCCAGTGGAACCGATTTCTACACCTATGACCAGCGACACGACAAATGGAACAAGGATGGTGCGGCAAGGATAAAGGATCTGGGCATCGACGGCACGCCACATATTATATATATAGACGATGGTCATAACCTATGGGTGTCAACCGAACGTGGAATCTACTATTACGACTATGGGCAACGGGAACTACAGCACGTGGCATGCTACAGTCGCACACCCATTGCCCATCTGGCATCGCGAAATGGTACTATCGTGGTGGTCAACACCATGTGCAATGTCTACCAAGTGTCGCTGAGCGAGCACAGGCTAGTGCCTGTGGCAGGACCACCCGACCTGACCATCACTCGCGACAACCATATTTTCATCGATTCCAGCATGACACTATGGGTCTACAATGCCCATGCTCCTGCTTCTACCATCCGCACCCTCTCACTGAGCACACGCCAATGGCAACAGCCCGTAGGCATCGAGCAAATGGGTGACCCCTTGGTGAACGCACTGTCGGAGGATAATGAAGGACGACTATGGGTGGGCACCGACGATGCCGGCATCCATGTGTTCGACCGCGAGAGCAATCTACCTGTTACGCTGAACAGGGTGGCCGTGACCAACGCTTTCTCATCGCGCAACAGCCATATCTCCTGTTTCTACCTCGACGACAACAATACCATGTGGGTGGGATCAGCCAAGCTGGGAGTGGCCTATTCCGACCAAAGTCACCCACGTTTCAAATGCATATCGACAGGCGAATACGAGGATGTCAGCACCATGATGGAGGATGACAAGGGCAACCTGTGGATAGGCTTCGATGGCGATGGTCTCATCAGACGTACTCCTACAGGTACCATCACAGAGTTCTCGGCACAGCACCAACAGCTACCATCTAACCTAGTCACCTCGCTGGCACAGCTCAACGATGGCAGCATCGTCGTAGGTACCTACGGCAGTGGCATGGCACGCTATGACGGACAACGCTTCGTACCTGTATGGAGCAATATGCCCAGTCTGAAATATGTCAAGGCTATCACAACCGACAGACACGGACACATCTGGGTGGCCACCGTTGACCAGGGTGTGGTGCGTATCGATACCGACGGAGCCATCGTCACCTACACGTCCGAGAATTCATCACTGCTGTCCAATGGCATTCTTTGTCTTGCCTCCGACCAGCAGCACGACATGATATATATTGGTTCGTCGCTGGGAGTGTCTGCCTACGACAACAAACAGGCACGCTTTGTCAGCACCCCGCAACTGGACAGTCTCCGTGGCAACTATATCTACACCCTCATGACCTGCCACCAGGGACTGCTTTGGATAGGCAGCAGAGAGGGACTATGGGTCTACAGCCCCCTGAATGGCACCCTCGACCACCTCACTACCCAGCAGGGACTGTCGCACGATGTCGTAAGGGCACTGTCAAAGGCAGAGCCCATACCCACACAGCCTGCCATGGGCAACTGTTATGTATGGGCAAGCACCGATCATGGACTGACCTTCATCCGCAGCACGAAGAATAGTGGCGAGAGCAGTGCCATCAGCTACCAGTGCCATCCCTTCTTCGAATCCGACGGACTGCAAGGACAGATATTCTCCAACAATGCCACACTGACCACCTCCAACGGTTCCATCCTGCTAGGCAGCTTCACCGGTTATGTCAGCATACCCTCTGGTGACATCACCACCCACATACCCAAGCTGCAGGTGCAGTTCACCGGATTCCGCATCAACGGCAAGCCTACCAGCAAGTCACCCACAGACTTCACCATCCGCTATAAGGAACGACCAAGCATCTTTGTATCTGCCATGGTGCCGGCACAGAGCCAGAAAGTGCGCTACCTCTATCGTTTCAAGGGCGATAAGGAGTGGTTGAGAGCCCCCGACAACATGTTCTACTTTGCTTCACTCATGCCAGGCACACATGTGCTGCAAGTCAAGGCTGAGGTACCAGGAGTGGTAGAGAGCGAGGTTGCCGAGCTTGCCATCAACGTCACGCCACCCTTCTGGATGTCCTGGCCTGCCATCATGCTCTACATACTGCTACTACTGTTCATTGCAGCTCTTATCTGGCGTTCCATGCGGCTACGGCAGAAACGCGAGATGGCTATCAAGCAACTCGAGCTCAACCTCGAGAAATACGAAATGGAGGAGGAAAAGATCAGATTCTATACCAATATCAGTCACGACCTCAAGACACCACTCACACTAGTGGTGGCACCACTGGAGAAAATACGGACCTTCAGCTTGCCGGCAGCCATACGCACCGAAGTAGACGTAGCATGGCGCAATGCCCGGCAACTCTACGATCTCGTGCTTGAAGTCCTCGATTTCAGACGCATCGACGAAGGCAGAGAACAACTCAACCTCCGCCATGGCGATGTGGTGCGTTTCGTACGACAGACCGTACAGGGATTTGCCTACCTGGCCAAGTTCAAGGAGCTACAGCTCACACAGCAGATTCCCAACACCTCCTGCGAGGTCGATTTCGATGAGAACAAGTTGCGAAGGGTCATCGTCAACCTGCTGTCAAATGCCTGCAAATACAATGTCGAACATGGCACCGTAACAGTTACACTCGACATCAGTCACAACAACAACACGCAGCAGGTCGTCATCAGTGTGGCAGACACCGGTATTGGCGTCAACGACAAACGGCATATCTTTGAACGCTTCGTACAGGAGAGCCACGGTCAGCAGCAGGAGGGAAGCGGACTAGGCCTGCACATCGTCAAGCAGTATGTCGACATCATGGGGGGGTAACATCATCGTCAGCGACAACAAGCCCCAGGGCAGCATCTTCACTGTAACACTGCCTCTGACATCATCCAGCAAAGACAATATCGAGGCTGTGGTCAATGATGAGGATGATACCATAACGGAAGAAGTCACTGCCAGCGAAGAATCACAGCCCCAACAGAAACCCACCATCATTGTCGTCGACGACAATATGGATGCCAGGTTATTCCTGCAGCGAAGCCTCGACAACGACTACCATGTGCTAGTAGCCGAAAACGGACGGGAGGCTCTTAAGCTATTGGCACGCAACAAGGATATCAGCATCGTGGTCAGCGATGTTATGATGCCCGTTATGGACGGCATAGAACTGTTCCAGCGTATCAAGGGCAACATCAACTATTCGCATATTCCCGTAGTACTGCTTACCGCCAAGAGCAGTGAAGAAAGCATCATCGAAGGACTGCAGCTTGGCGTGGCCGACTATATCACCAAACCCTATAGCCTTGCCGTGCTCAAGTTGCGCTTACGAAAGATCCTTGACTGGGCACAGAATGTGCACCACAATATCGCCACGGGTATCGAGATTAAGGCCAGCGAGATCACTGTCAGCTCACTCGACGAAGAGCTCATCAGCCATGTCATCGAACTCATCGAAGCCAATATCGCCAATATCGACTATTCGGTAGTTCAACTCAGCAGCGATGTGGGTATGACACGTGGCAATCTCTACAAAAAACTCATGGCCATCACTGGTACGTCGCCACTAGAATTCATACGTATCATCAAGCTCAAGCGAGGCAAGAGCCTGCTCGACCAGGGTCGTACCAATATATCGGAGGTGGCCGACAAGGTTGGACTGTCGCCTAAGCAGTTCGCTCACTATTTCAAGATTACCTACGGACAGAATCCTTCTGACTATCTCAAGACAGGACGTGACAACACGCAGACCGACGACAAGTAGGCATCACCCTAAACGACGATATCTCACCAGCAAAACGACAATAATCAACAACTAAAGACAAGACAAAACTATGGTAATCAATTGTTTCAGAAAGACCCTGCTAGCTATTGGGGGACTGATAGCATCACTAGGTATCCATGCCGGCAACTACCAGCATTTCAAAGTGTCGACCTACATCCGTGCACAGGACGTGGCACGAATGGACGACAACAAGTTCCTACAGGACACATGGCTGACAGTAAGTTCGCAGGTAGACCTCGACAAAATCTACCTCGAGACTCATCGCGATGCTTTCACCGTGCCTGAGAAGACCATGCGAAAGGTCAAGAACTTCTTCATCGACAAAGGACTGGAGGTGGGGGGAGGCATCACCTATACCCGTTCCGAGCCTACCGATTTCGAGACTTATAGCTATGCCCGTGATAACGAGCGACAGCAAGTACAGCAGGTGGCGGAATACACGGCAAGCCTCTTCGACGATTTCATCCTCGACGATTTCTTCTTCATCGACCTGAAGAACGACGATGAGATAGCGGCCAAGGAGCGTAGCGGGAAGAGCTGGTCTGAATACCGGCTGCGACTGATGGCCGATGCAGGACGCGACCTGGTAGTCAACCCTGCCAAGAAAGTCAACCCACGGGTGAAGGTCATCATCAAGTATCCCAACTGGTACGACCATTTCCACGGACTGGGATTCAACCTCGAGGAAGAGCCAACCTATTTCGACGGAATCTGGACGGGAACCGAGACTCGCGACCCTGCCTCAGCACAGCATCTACAGAACTACCTCAGCTACAATGTCGTACGCTATTTCGACAATATCGCACCTGGCAAGAACGGTGGTGGATGGGTAGATGCCGGTGGTATCAACATGAGCATGGACCGCTATGCCGAACAGCTCCATCTCACCATGCTCTCGAAGACTCCCGAGATTATCCTGTGGAACTATATGCAGCTGGCTGAGGTGAAGATCAATCCACAGATGATGCGCAGGAGCTGGCAGGACGACGGTGGCAACAGCTTCCGCTACGACGAGATGGTAGCACCGTTCACGAACGACGGCAAGACCATTACCCCCACCACGATGGCTCGCTTTGCCAGTGTCACCCTCAGACAGACAGACAAATTGGTAGGACAGCTGGGCAATCCCATCGGACTGGCTTCCTACAAGCCTTACCATTCCTCGGGCGAGGACTTCCTGCAAAACTATCTCGGCATGATAGGACTGCCCATGGACATGTATCCACAGTGGCAGAACGGCAGGAAGCAAATACTGCTCACTCAGCAGGCTGCCAACGACCCACAAGTCGTAGAGCACATCAAAGAACAGCTACGCAAGGGTGGCGACGTCATCGTCACCACAGGACTGCTCAAGGCCATCAAAAACCAGCTTGCCGATATCTGCGAACTCTATTGCGGCGATCTCAAGGCCATTGTCAACGACTTCGGATGGGCAGGCAAATCAACACGGGAATTCATCATACCCCAGGTGAAGTACTTCACCAACGACGCATGGGAGGTCATCAGTGCAGGAAGACCACTCAATGGAGGTGTCTCCGGCTATCCCATACTCCTTCGCGACACCTACTCCAAAGGCATGCTCTTCGTGCTTACCATACCCGACGACTTTGGCAATCTGTACGACTACCCCACTGGTGTGCTCAACGTCATCAGACGTGTTATGAGCAAGGATGCAGGGATCTATTTCGAAGGACCCGCCAAGGTAGCACTATTCCCCTACGACAACAGGACCATGGTCCTCGAGAACTTCAACGACCAGCCCGTCACACTGCGGGTTTTCATCAATACCAAAGTGAACACGTTGCGCAACCTGCTCACTGGCCAGCAGCTGAAGCCTGTAGACAGTTCCTCTATCAGGAGGATGGGCAACACCCGCTTCCTGGGCAATCAAGACCAGCAGTCGGCATTCGACCTGCAGCTGGCTGCCCATAGCTATATAGGATTAGGCTACTAAACATGATAAGACGACAAAGACGTATGGCAGTTTTCTCTATCAACCATACTCAATTAGGTTACTAAACATGATAAGACGACACAACATGACAACTATCAGATTCAGATCCATCATCGTGGCAGCACTCATGGCCACCTCAGCCATGACACAGGCACAGCCCTACCCCACCCGACTGCTCGACCACGAACAACAGATAACAGACATCATCAAGAAGATGACACTCGAGGAGAAAATCAACATGCTGCATGGCAAGAACATGTTCTCTTCCGAAGGAATACCCCGACTGGGCATTGCCGATGTGGAATATGCCGACGGACCTTTTGGCATCCGAGAGGAGATGGAGCCACACTCCTGGAACTCTGCCCATCTCACCACCGACTCATCAACCTTCTTCCCCACAGGATCGGCACTCGCTGCAACATGGAGCACCAAGTGGGCATACGCCTACGGACAGGGCATGAGCCGTGAGGCACGCATGCGTGGCAAGGACATGATTCTTGGACCCGCCATCAACATCCAGCGTATTCCCACTGGCGGACGTACCTACGAGTATCTCAGTGAAGACCCATTGCTCAGTGGCATGCTAGCAGTTGCCTATACGAAGGGCTCACAGGACGATGGCACTGCCGTGTGTCTGAAACACTATGCCCTGAACAATCAGGAAGACTATCGCGGATTCGTCGATGTGCGCATCTCAGACAGGGCCATGCACGAAATCTACCTACGACCCTTCGAGATGGCTGTCCGCGAGGCTGATGCCTGGGGACTCATGGCAGCCTACAACAAAGTGAATGGACGATGGTGCTCGGAGAACGAACAGCTGCTCAGCACCATCCTCCGCCAGCAATGGGGATTCCCAGGCATGGTCATCAGCGATTGGGGGGGAGTACATTCCACCGTCGATGCCGTCACAGCAGGCATGAACGTCGAGATGCCTGGCAATCGCTACATGGGCAAGGCACTTCTCGACTCTGTAAAGGCTGGCAAGGTCTCTGAAGAAATAATCAACCAGCGGGTTAGGGAGATACTTCGCGTACGACTGACAGTTAAGCCCATCGACAAGGCCATAGCCAATTCCAAGCCTGTAGGCAATACCGAAGAGATGACCACAGCACTCGAGGTGGCACGGCGTTCCATCGTCCTGCTGAAAAACGACCAATTGTTGCCCATCGATGTCAATAGCGTCAGACGCATTGCCGTGGTTGGTGAGAATGCCGTTACCACCATGGCGCTAGGCGGTGTGGGGGCTGGCGTGAAGACACGTTGTGAGATCACCCCACTGCAGGGACTGGAGCAGGCACTGGCTGGCAAGGTCAGTATCAGCTATGTGCCTGGCTACACACGCTACGACAGGAAGAACCGCGACAAGCATGAGAGTCCACAGCAGAAGGCAGACCGCCAGTTGATGGCACAGGCTGTGAAGGCTGCCAGAAAGGCTGACCTCGTCATCTTCTTTGCCGGCAACAACCGCGAGGTGGAGACAGAGGGTTCTGACCGCAAGAGCATCACACTGCCGTCAGGACAAGACGAGGTGGCAGCAGCACTGGCCAAGGCCAACCCACGTCTGGTCACCGTCATTGTGGCGGGAGGACCCGTCGATGTGAGCACCGTCAGCGAGGTGTCACAGGCACTACTCGTATCATGGTTCAATGGCTCTATGGGAGGACAGGCATTGGCCGAGGTGCTCACAGGACAGGTATCACCATCGGGCAGACTGCCTATGACGTGGCCATGCAAGCTCGAGGATGTGCCAGCGTATGCCACTGGCAGCTATCCCCAGGACATCAACAAGCAAGGCACTGCTGGTCAGGATGACATCTTCGTAGGACTGGTCAACAACCAAAGCAACGAACGCCGGCAGCAACTCATTGCCAACTATGCCGAGCAGGACATGGTAGGCTATCGCTGGTACGATGCCAAGGAGGCACCTGTGGCCTACCCCTTTGGCTATGGGTTGTCCTATGCCCGCTTCGAATACAGCCAGCTGCAGGTGCATCCTACGATAGAAGGACTCGAGGTCAGTTTCCAGTTGGCCAACGTCTCCAGTCACGATGCCGAAGAAGTGGCACAGGTTTACGTCTCACGTCCACAGTCACATATCCAGCGACCAGTCCGTGAACTCAAGGCCTTCCAGCGAATAGCCCTGAAAGCTGGCGAGCAAAGGACGGTCACCATCCCCGTACGCAGAAGCGACCTCTGTCATTGGGACGAGCAGGCACAGGCATGGATGCTCGAGCCAGGCACCATCGAGTTGTATGTTGGGAGCACCCCCGACAAGCTATTGCTGCACGCCAGTGCCATCGTCAACTGACGGCTAGCCTTTTGCTCCTCAGAAGACGTTGGGGGTGCCTTAGCCATACTCTAGCCATACTCTAGCCATACTCTAGCCATACTCTAGCCATACTCTAGCCATACTCTAGCCATACTCCTGAGTATGCCTAGAAGGAGCCTAGAAGGAGGCTAGAAGGAGCCTAGAAGGAGCCTAGAAGGAGGCTAGAGTAAGACTACGGTCTCAGCTGCCAATGTATAGACACAGCATTCCAAGTAGTACGAGGATGAGGTCGAAAGCCTTCGCACTGAGATTCTTCTCGTGGAAGAACAGGGCACCGCAGGCAAAGCTCACCACTACAGAGCCCCTGCGGATCATCGACACGATACTGATCATCGACGAGGGCAGCGACAGCGAATAGAAATACAGGAAGTCGGCAGTGCTCAGAAACACGCTGATGCCCAGTATGGCCCAGTCCCAGCGAAAGGGAGTGGTATGCTTGCGTTGCGGCCACCACAGCAGCAGCACCATGACGAGCATCATGAAGCACTGGTAGATATTATACCACGACTGCACCAGCATGCGGTCCAGCCCTACCCCACCCTCACTCTGAGGGGCCATGATATATTTGTCGTAGAGACCACTCAGGGCACCCGTCACGGCAGCACCGACTATCATGTATATCCAGCGGTCGTGCCTGAAGTCGATGCCCTCTTTCTTCCCACTGCGACTGAGCAACAGGAACGAGGCCACGGCCAGCAGCACACCCGCCCATTGCCACAGGTTCAGCCGTTCGCCGAAGAAGAGCAGTGCACCCACCAGCACCATCACAGGCCGGGTGGCATTGATAGGACCCACGATGGTCAGCGGCAGATGCTTCATACCGAAATAGCCCAACACCCAGCTCGACAGCACGATGACCGCCTTCAGGATGATGTACTTATGCTCATGCCACGAGCCACTGGCCACGTGGAAGATCGTACCATCGAGACAGTTGCCGCTGGCACTGAGAATGATAAAGGGAATGAAGATGACAGAAGAGAACAGCGTGTTGAGAAACAATACCGGCAAGACGGCATTTCCACGCAGCGACTTCTTCTTCAGCGAGTCATAGATGCCCAGAAAGGCAGCTGACAGAAATGCTAATATTAACCACATGCTCTGTTTTCAGTCCTTTCACATTAGATATTCAAAAAAGACGCCCGATTTCTTTCCGCATACATAGGCAATGGGATTCCGGCTCCCTTGTCGCAGGTTATCAAGATAAAGCGGCTCTCCTTCTATGATAAGACTACACTCAAAGGTGTCGTTAGGTTGCAAGCGTGTGTTTTCTGATGCTGTCACGCGGAAAAGCAGGTCACCCATATATTCCACATCGCATAGTCTGTCTGGTTGCCAAGTCAGTCGGAGCCGTTCGCCCCTGCTCAGGGTGTTAGTCACACTCAGTCGCCGATTCAGGATCGGACTGCTCTGCTGTTCTTTGGGCAAAAGGGAGTTCTTGCAATACCCATCCCAGCTTTCATAGCCCAGGAACTGCGACAGGATGTCAAGGGTGCTTACGCGAGGGGTTACTCCTTCATCCAGGTATCCCCATATCCGCATCAGTGTCGTACGGCTAACGAGAACGTGTAGTCGTGCATAGATACGCTCCCGCAGATAGTCAAAATCTTTCGGAGAGCAGATTTTCCTCTTCAGTGCTGTTTCTATTTCCGCACGAAGTTGTTCGTATAACATCATTTTATCAGACTTTCGATTTTTTTGTTCCACATCTTTATTTTCGAGGCATAATGCTGATCCAGGGATGTTGAGATCTCGATGATCTCGGAAGCAGAAAAGTCAGCCTTGACTTGCGCCATATAGTCTTCGACAGCTTTGTTTATCGCTAAGGCCACATCCGTATAGTCGGGTCGCAGATAGGCAATGTTCGACAACGTGTCAAAATGCTGGTCTAAATGCTCCTGAGCTACCTTATTGTCTATGACAGCCTTACCCTTTCCTATCGCGTTGGCAATGAGCACCCTTTTGGTTTTGGCAGCATTCTCTTTCTCTCTCATCGAGATATTATCCTCTCTGAGTCTTTCTATTGTATCATACAACTGAGCCATTCGTTGCTGCATGATGCTTTGGTCCTGCCCTTGTGAAGACGAGAGCTGAGCTATCAATTCCTCCTGTGCCGTCACCTTCCGCATCTGCATGCCTATCATCAAGAGCAAGACAGCTATCAGCGCGAACAATAATGCAGCAAAGGTCTTCTTTTTATACCCATCTATCGCAAGGATTGCGTTTTGTAGCTCCGTTGAATTCTTGTATCGACGTTCTATCGGCTGCAGGCATTTATTAATAATGTGTCGATAGCCAACACCCAGATTCATCTGCTGCATGATGACACCACAGCTATAGATATCATTGCGCACATCGGCCACAGATGTCTGCATCTGTTCCGGCGACATATAGCGTAGGGTTCCTGCAGGCTGTTTCAGGATGGTATGGCTATCAGTATCAGACAGTCCAAAGTCAATCACTTTCAGATTACTGCCATTATTGCTAACGACCATATTCTCTGGCTTCAGATCCCTATGCACAACGCCCATCGAGTGGATATAGACCAATGTGTCTACCAACTCAAGAACAAGATCTCTCCTAGCCCGACGGCTCGTTTCACCCTCCAGCCAGTCCCTCAGAGTCTGTCCTTCCACATACTCCATCACGATGCACAGCCCGAGATGATCCACATGCTCAATCTGATATGCTGCCACCACATGAGGATGCTGCAGTCGCATCAGTATCTCCAGTTCCTTGCGCAGCCGCTGCTGGAAGCCCATTTCATCTGCCACTTCCTGTCGCAGCCCTTTCAGCAGCCACCAGCGGCCATACCGTCTTGCCCTGGCAACAACATTCACCTCCGACGTGCTTATTATCTCCACATCGGTAAACGTCTGGCTTACGCCCTCAAAGGAATCCATGAGGTAACCTGAGGCTGATGAGTCATC
>JAIKWS010000056.1 GCA_024684515.1 Prevotella sp. | reverse complement strand
GTAATCGCTACTGGTGGATACGGAAACACCTACTTCCTCTCTACCAACGCCATGGGCTGCAACTGCACAGCAGCTGTTCAGTGCTATCGTAAGGGTGCTTACTTCGCAAATCCCTCTTACGTACAGATCCACCCAACATGTATCCCCGTTCATGGCGACAAGCAGTCTAAGCTGACGCTGATGTCGGAGTCGCTGCGTAACGACGGACGTATCTGGGTGCCCAAGAAGATTGAAGATGCCAAGGCACTGCAGCAGGGCACCAAGCAGGGATGGGAGATTCCTGAGGAGGATCGCGACTACTATCTGGAGCGTCGCTATCCCGCTTTCGGAAACCTTGTTCCCCGTGATGTGGCATCACGTGCTGCCAAGGAGCGTTGCGACAAGGGATTCGGCGTTAACAATACGGGCCTGGCTGTGTTCCTCGACTTTTCTGAGTCTATCAACCGCCTGGGTCTCGACATCATCATGCAGCGCTATGGCAACCTCTTCGAGATGTACGAGGAGATTACCGATGTGTTCCCTGGCGACCTGGCTAACGAGATTAACGGCGTGAAGTACTACAAGCCGATGATGATCTATCCCGCTATCCACTACACCATGGGTGGTATCTGGGTAGACTATGAGCTGCAGACCTCTATTCCTGGCCTGTTCGCTATCGGTGAGTGCAACTTCTCTGACCACGGTGCCAAC
Organism: Prevotella sp.; assembly: GCA_024684515.1. Classification (GTDB taxonomy): domain Bacteria; phylum Bacteroidota; class Bacteroidia; order Bacteroidales; family Bacteroidaceae; genus Prevotella. The sequence goes on along the minus strand of JAIKWS010000056.1, from coordinate 17,123 downwards.
CGTCTTGGTGCTTCTGCCCTGATGCAGGGTCTGGCCGATGGATACTTTGTGCTGCCTTACACCATCCAGAACTACCTGGCCGACCAGGCTGTATGGCCGAAGATTCCTACCGATCGTCCTGAGTTTGCCGAGGCTGAGAAAGCTGTCAATGCAGAAATTGACCGTCTGATGAATATCAAGGGCAAGCGTTCTGTCGACTCTATCCACAAGGAGCTCGGCCACATCATGTGGGAGTATGTGGGCATGGGTCGTACTGCTGAAGGCCTGAAGACCGGTCTGAAGAAGATGCACGAGCTCGAGAAGGAGTTCGATACCAACCTGTTCGTTCCTGGTTCCAAGGAAGGTCTCAACGTTGAGCTCGATAAGGCTATCCACCTGCGCGACTTCTTCACCATGGGCCAGCTCGTAGCTTTCGATGCCCTCTCTCGTAATGAGTCATGTGGTGGTCACTTCCGTGAGGAGTACCAGACCGAGGAAGGTGAGGCCAAGCGCGATGATGAGAACTACTTCTATGTAGGCTGCTGGGAGTACAAAGGCAAGGGCAACGAGCCCGAGCTCATCAAGGAGCCGCTGGAGTATGAGGCAATTAAGGTTCAAACCAGAAATTATAAGAATTAATTTAGTAAATTAGGATATTGGTCGTTTAGTCGTTTAGAGATATTAGAAATGGAGACTCACAAAGACTTGCGCGTGTGGCAACAGAGCATAGAGATGGTAACATCCATCTATCTAATGACCAAGGCTTTTCCAAAAGAAGAAACTTTTGGATTGGCATTGCAAATACGTCGTGCTGCGGTCTCCGTACCCTCAAATATCGCTGAAGGCTATGCTAGAGGAACAGATAGAGAGAAACTGCACTTCCTGCGTATCTCTTCCGGCTCAATGTCTGAAGTTGAGACTCAATTAATGTTGAGTTTAAATCTAGGAGATATCAGCCAAGAATATTATAAAGAAATGTCAGAGACCCTCACATCGATATGGAAACAGCTCAATGCGCTGATTAGCACCATCAAGAAAAAGCTATCACCGCAGGAACAATTGCCATTCTAACATCCCCCAAACGACCAAACGACCAATTCCCCAAACAACCAAATATTATGGCTAAGAATATAAGTTTCACCATTAAATTTTGGCGTCAGAATGGTCCAAAAGATGCGGGTCATTTCGACACCCACGAAATGCACGATATTCCCGATGATACCTCATTCCTCGAGATGCTCGACATCTTGAACGAGGAGCTCATCAACGAAGGCAAGGAGCCTTTCGTGTTTGACCACGACTGCCGCGAGGGTATCTGTGGTATGTGCTCACTGTACATCAACGGCACGCCTCATGGTCTCACCGAACGGGGTGCTACCACCTGTCAGCTCTACATGCGTCGCTTCAACGACGGTGATGTCATCACTGTTGAGCCTTGGCGATCAGCTGCTTTCCCTGTCATCAAGGACTGCATGGTAGACCGTAATGCCTTCGACAAGATTATCCAGGCTGGCGGCTATACCACTATCCGTACTGGACAGGCACAGGACGCCAATGCCATCCTCATCCCCAAGGAGGATGCCGACGAGGCTATGGACTGTGCTAGCTGCATTGGCTGTGGAGCCTGCGTAGCTGCTTGTAAGAATGGCTCTGCCATGCTCTTCGTTTCGTCTAAGGTTTCACAGCTCGCCCTGCTTCCTCAGGGTCGTGTAGAGGCTGCTCGTCGTGTGAAGAACATGATTGCCAAGATGGACGAGCTCGGCTTTGGTAACTGCACCAATACACGTGCTTGCGAGGCTGTATGCCCGAAAAACGAGACCATTGCCAACATTGCCCGCCTGAACCGCGAGATGATCAAGGCAAAGCTTGCTGATTAGTGAGCGTAAAGGCAAGATTGCCTGAATTAGTCAGGAGGACAGGTCTAAGCTTGTCCTCCTGATTGCTTTGTTCGCCAGCATGGGCTGAAATGCTCATATGATACAGAAAAAATGATACAAAAGAAAAATCCAGCAATGATGGAGAATTTCCGCTATCGAGAGGAAAATTTTTTTTGCTAGTTAGGAAAATATTTTTTCCTAGTTAGGAAAAAAGTTTTTCTCTGTGAGGGAGAAATAACGGGCATCTTTCTGTATGCAAAAAGAATTTACATTCTGACAATCCTCTTTTGGCCTAGATCTATAGGAAATGTACATTCTTACCTTGATGCCGCCATCGCATGTCCTAGTGTTTTTTTCGGCTCATAGGTTCATTGACTGGAGAACATATGTTCATCGGCTTACGAACATATGTTCATTGGCTTACGAACATATGTTCATCGGCTTACGAACATATGTTCATTGGCCCACGAACATATGTTCATTGGCCCACGAACATATGTTCATTTGAACATGAACCCCAGGGCCGTGTTTTTGAGGGCTTTTTTTTGTAAAAGATGAAAGATTCAAGATGGGAGCCCTGCCTTGGTTCCTTTCAGATTCTTTTCAGGTTCTTTTTGGCTTTATGGTAGGTCTATGGTAGGTCTTCGAAAAAGACCTACCATGCCTCAAACCCTTTGTGACAGGGCATTTGCGAGGGGGCATGGTAGGTCGGTAGGTCTATTATGAAATTCCTGTAATTCTGAAAAGTGTTTAGCCGAACAGGTCGTAAATCATTCCACTTGTCGTGGCCTGTCCATTAGAAGGACCTCTCAAGTCTCCATCTAATGTCACCGTCATAATGAGGTCTCCTCACTCGAGAGTCTCCACGACCTCTTCCAGCAAATTGATGATGGGCAGGTGCTGCGGACATGCATTCTCGCATTGGCCACATTGTATGCATGCAGATGCTTTCTCCCCACCCGGTCGCCATTTGTATTCGTTGCGTGCCTCGTCGAGGTTGCCATACATCTTATATACATTCATGACACCGAAGATCTCAGGGATGTGAATATCCATCGGACACCCTGGCGTGCAGTAGTGGCAGGCAGTGCATGCAATGTCGGCAAACTGTTTCAATGCCTCTTTGGCCTCTTCCAATACGTTCTGCTCCTCGTCGTTTAGTGGGTGCAGCTGCCGCATAGTCTGTATGTTGTCCTCCATTTGCTGGATGTCCGACATTCCACTAAGCACCATCATCACGTTGGGTAGTGAAGCTGCGAAGCGGACAGCCCATGAGGCAAAGGACACATCGGGGTTGGCACGTTGCAGTATGTCCTTTACCGGCTGTGGCGGTTCGGCTAGCTTGCCCCCCTTCACGGGTTCCATCACGATGACGGGTATGCCATGCTTTGTGGCGATTTCATAACATCGACGTGAACAGATGAACGGGTCTTCCCAATCGGTATAGTTGATTTGCAGCTGCACAAACTCTACGTCCGGATGTTCGGTCAGCAGTTCGTCAAGCTGCTCAGGACTGTAATGGAACGAGAATCCGTAGTGCTTGATCATGCCTTGCTCCTTCAGCTGCTTCATATATTCCCAGATGCCGTACTGCTCAAACTTCTCCTTGTTTCCTGCATCGATGCCATGCAGCAGGTAGAAGTCGAAATATCCGGCACCAGTGCGTTCGAGGCTCACTTTGATCTCGTTCTTGGCCTCCTGCTCACTCTTGCAGGCAAAGTCAGAGGCATTGAGCTTGTCGGCCAGGTAATAGCTTTCACGTGGGTAGCGGTCGCAGAGCACAGCTTTGGTAGCTGCTTCTGAGCCTTCATATACGTAGGCGGTGTCAAAATACTTGCCTCCGGCTTGCAGAAACGCATCTACCATTTGCTTGGTATGCTCGAGGTCGATGTCCTGTGTACCTGCAATCCTAGGCAGTCGCATCATGCCGAATCCCAGTTTCATGCAGTTGTCTACTAGTCTGTTTTCCATCATGATTGTCGTTTAGTGGTTGTATTTCTTCAGTGTCTCTCGTACCATCTTTCCCCACGGCTTGATCAGGTCTTCGGTCCACTGTCCGGTGGCCTTTGCCCTGGGGAGCAGCATCGAGCAACTCTCGTTCTTGTCAGATACCGACCAGCAGGCATAGCTGATCTTATGCTGTTCCATGCAGTCGACCCATGCCTGCCATTCTGCTGGGTTCAGTGGCCCATCGCCAGAAGCTTCCATGCCAGCACACTCACTGACGAATACTGGTATGCCCTTCTCGACTGCGGCAGCCATACGGTTGCGAAGTTCCTGATGGTGGGTAGCGGCATAGAAATGGACGGTGTACATCACATTCGTGACTCCCGTCAGTGGTGACTCGGCCACCAGATGGATATCCTGGTCCCAGTGCGGACATCCCATCAGGATAATGTTGTCAGGATCGTACTTCCTGATTTCTCCAATCACGTCACGTGCATAGTCCTTCAGGTCGTCCCACGAGTCGTTTACAGGCTCGTTGTACAGTTCATAAATCACGTTAGGATGCTTGCCATACTTCTTTGCTACCAGTCCGAAGAATTCCACGGCAGCCTCTTTCTGCAGCGTGTGGCTGTGCCAGTCTACGATGACGTAAAGTCCTTGTTTGATAGCTCCTTCGACCACGGGGAAGAGGCAGTCGAGAGCAAACTGTGGACTTTCGCCATAATGGTCATCGACCGAGGAAGCACCAATGGCAGCTCTGACAACGGTGGGATGCCAGTCTTCTTTGAGCCATTTCACGGCTTTCTTGTTGTAGAAACGAGGCCACAGGTTATGCCAGCCTAGGCTGACACCCCTCAGCACGACGGGATTGCCCTGCTGGTCGCAGAGCTGAGCTCCATTTACTTGCAGCTGACCATATTGCTTCACTGGTCCGTTTGCTGCCATTGCTGTCATTGCGCAGAAAGCGAGAGACAGAGATACAAATAATCTTTTCATACGCTTAATGTTAGTTAATGTTGGTCTTAATGTTATTTCAGTATGGTTTTCTTGCCTTTGACTACATAGCCCCGTCCATGCATGGGCCGCCATCCTTTATATAATAATATAATGTACGCGCGAGAATACCCGCATCGCTGAAGATGTTGGTATACTCCTCTGATGCGATAAGTTGTGTCATGGCTGCCACCGTGGGCTCGCTACCCATGCATACTTCCGTCACTCTGGGTCTATTAAGCTTTCCCATTTTCTAAATAGGTGCTAATTGTTTGGCAAAATTAAGCATAAAATCGGAGAAAGCATAGCTGTAGACATGTTTTTTTTATTTTCAAAGTAAATTTTGCCGTTTTTTCAAAAATATTGCCTACCTTTGTGGCATAATTTTTACCAGTTAAAAAACAATTACTATGAACAATTCCGTCATCACCTTTCCCCTGCCGGCTAACGAGCCGGTGAAGGCCTATCAGGCAGGATCGCCAGAGCGTGTAGCACTCGAAAAAGAGCTCGAACGTCAGAAAAATACTGTTGTCGACATCCCCATTATTATCGGTGGCAAGGAAATCCGTACGGGCGATACGGGTACCATCTGCTGTCCGCACGATCACCAGCATGTGCTGGCTACCTATCACAAGGTGGGTAAGGCAGAGATAGAACTGGCTATCGAAACGGCTATGAAAGCCTGGCAAGAGTGGAGTCGCACTCCCTGGACGACCAGGGCTGCCATAGTGATGAAGATGGCCGAACTGCTGGCTACTAAATATCGTCCTATCATGAATGCGGCCTGCATGTTGGGACAGAGTAAAAACTTCTATCAGGCAGAGATTGACTCCGCATGTGAGACCATCGACTTCTTCCGTTACAATGTCCATTACGCTTCGAAAATCTATGCTATGCAACCAAAGGACGGAGCAGGACAACTGAACCATACAGAATATCGGCCGCTGGAAGGATTTGTACTTGCCGTCACACCATTCAACTTTACTTCCATCGCCTCCAACCTCTGCATGACACCAGTGCTGATGGGTAATGTGGCGCTGTGGAAGCCATCCACGACGGCCCTGCTTAGCAATTACTACCTCATGCAGCTATACAAAGAGGCAGGACTGCCAGATGGTGTGGTGAACTTCTTACCTGGTAGTGGAGCTCTCATCGGTGAGGTGGCCACACAGTCGAGATTCTTCGCTGGCATACACTTCACGGGTAGCACGGCAACCTTCAAGAGCCTGTGGAAACAGGCTTGCACGAACCTAGACCGCTTCGTATCCTATCCACGGCTAGTGGGCGAGACGGGAGGAAAAGACTTTATCTTTGTACATCCTACGGCCGATGCCAAGGCTGTGGCTACGGCTGCCTTCTGCGGGGCATTTGAGTTCCAGGGACAGAAGTGCTCGGCTGCATCACGCATGTATGTACCCAAGAGCCTTTGGCCAGAGGTGCTCGAGGGTATCAGACGACAGTGTGCAGAGATCAAGATGGGTGATGTCTGTGATCCGATGAACTATGTCAATGCCGTCATCGACGAGGCTTCGTTCGACAAGTGTAAGTCGTATATCGACTATGCTGCCAGTGCTGCTGATGCCCAGATCGTGGTGGGTGGCAAGTGCGACAAGTCCAAGGGGTGGTTTGTGGAGCCTACGGTCATCGAGACCAGCAACCCGCACTTTAAGTCGATGGAGGAAGAGATCTTTGGTCCTATCATCACCGTCTATCCTTATGACGACGATAAGGTAGAAGAGACTGTGCGTCTGTGTGATGAGACATCTCCTTATGGACTCACAGGTGCTGTCTTTGGACGCGACCGCATGGCTGTGGAGAAGATTACGGAGCAGTTGTGCTATGCAGCCGGCAATTTCTATATCAACGACAAGCCAACAGGTGCTGTGGTGGGTATGCAGCCCTTCGGTGGTGCTCGTGCCAGTGGTACCAATGACAAGGCAGGTGGCGAGTTTAACCTCATCCGCTGGATCATCCCACGGGTGATTAAGGAGACTCTGGTATCGCCTACCGACTATCGCTATACCTATATGAAGTAAACGCCAGTTTTTGTTCTCACGTCATAAAGAATGCAGTCAGAAACCTGGCTGCATTCTTTATGGTAAAATAAGAGAAACTATAGCTGTAAGCTGTTGATGATATCATCATCTACAAGGTTGGGCAGAGTGACGCGCAATTGTGGCGTACGCTCCATCTCGCGCCGAATAGCATCCATAGAACCGCTGTTGCGAGCCCACGAACGGCGGGCAATGCCATTGTTGACGTCCCAAAACAACATCTGACGAATACGACGATCGCAATCGGCAGAACCATCAACGACCATTCCGAAGCCACCATTGATGACTTCTCCCCAGCCTACGCCTCCACCATTGTGGAGAGATACCCATGTGGCACCACGGAAAGAGTCGCCGATAACATTCTGAACGGCCATGTCAGCACAGAACTGCGAACCATCATAGATGTTGGAGGTCTCACGGAAGGGCGAGTCAGTACCACTGACATCGTGATGGTCGCGACCCAGCACCACAGGACGGCTGATAAGTCCTCGACGAATGGCATCGTTGAAGGCCAGTGCAATGCGTGTACGACCTTCGGCATCGGCATAGAGAATACGTGCCTGGGAACCAACCACAAGCTGGTTCTTGCCTGCCTCACGTATCCAGTGCAGGTTGTCGGCCAGTTGTCCTTGTATCTCCTGTGGGGCTATTCGCAGCATATCATCGAGCACATCTGCTGCCAGACGGTCGGTTTCTGCTAAGTCCTTTGGATCGCCACTGCTGCATACCCAGCGGAAAGGACCAAAGCCATAGTCGAAGAAGAGCGGTCCCATGATGTCCTGCACATAGCTGGGATAACGATAGGTAGTGCTGACCTCATTTGCTGTGGCAGACTTGAAGACAGCAGCACCAGCACGACCTGACTCTAGGAGGAAGGCATTGCCATAGTCGAAGAAATACATGCCGCGGTCGGCCAGGCGATTGATGGCAGCTACTTGCCGGCGTAGTGATGCCTGTACGACTTCACGGAAGCGTTCTGGATCTTCGGCCATCATCCGTTGCGAGGCTTCCAGCGACAGTCCCACGGGGTAGTAACCACCAGCCCAGGGATTGTGGAGTGACGTCTGATCACTACCTAGGTCGACTTTGATGTTCTCGTCGGCTAGTCTTTCCCAAAGTTCTACGACATTACCCACATAAGCCATCGACACCACATGACGATTGGCCACTGCCTTGCGGATGGCGGGAATGAGCTCGTCGAGATTGTCGTGAAGCTGGTCCACCCATCCCTGCTCAAAACGTTTCTGGGCTGCTTTGGGGTTGATTTCGGCAATGACACTCACCACGCCAGCAATGGAGGCTGCCTTGGGTTGTGCTCCCGACATGCCGCCGAGGCCTGCACTGACAAAGAGTTTCATACTGTCGCCGCCCACTCGTCGGGCTGCATTAAGCACGGTGATGGTGGTGCCATGCACGATGCCTTGCGGACCAATGTACATGTAGCTGCCAGCAGTCATCTGGCCATATTGCGAGACACCTAGAGCGTTCATGCGTTCCCAGTCGTCAGGCTTTGAGTAGTTGGGGATGACCATACCGTTGGTGACAACCACTCGTGGCGCCTCCTTATGCGACGGAAACAACCCCAGTGGATGGCCGCTGTACATAACAAGTGTCTGCTCGTCGGTCATCTCTGCAAGGTATTTCATCACCAGCAGGTACTGTGCCCAGTTCTGGAATACGGCTCCATTGCCGCCATAGGTGATGAGCTCGTGGGGGTGCTGTGCCACACGTGGATCGAGGTTGTTCTGGATCATCATCATGATGGCAGCGGCCTGACGACTTTTGTGGGGGTACTCGTCGATAGACCGGGCATACATGGGATAGCTGGGACGTAGCCGGTACATGTAGATGCGACCATAGAGGTGAAGCTCGTCAGCAAACTCCTTTGCAAGCTTGGCATGCAGCTCTTGTGGGAAATAGCGCAGGGCATTGCGTAGGGCTAGCCGCTTCTGATCGGGAGTAAGGATGTCCTTGCGCTTGGGAGCATGGTTGATGTTGGTATCGTAGGCGGGCATATCGGGCAACTGGTGGGGTATGCCCTGCAGGATTTGTTCTTGGAATGTCATAGTGTTTGATAGGTTTTTTAGGTATGAAGAGATCGGAGGTGATTATAGTTTCTCTTCGACGATATGCATGATCTCCTCCTCAAGGAGGTTGGCCCTGGTAATGAGGTCGTTGGCCTGCGCAATGAGGTCGCTGGCCAGTACTTTGTCCTTCAGGCTGGCAGCATTGATCTTGACGTTCAGACCGGCACCCAGGACGGCAGCACGTGCGGCTAGGGCTCCCACACCGGCATCGCTGACGCTGGCAGGATTACCCACTTGGGCCATAGCCTTGCAAAGACCGAAGGTCTGAAGCGAAGCTTTCATCGTATGTAGAGGCACTTGCGTGGCATAGAGAGTGGCCTGCTGGATAGCTTCCGTTCGGCAGGCTTTCTCTTGTTCTGTCTTCTTGGGCAATGAGAATGCATTCATGATGCGATTGAAGGCACATGTGTCTTCATCTACTAGCGCGAGCAACTCGTTGAGTAGTTGCTGCCCGCAATCGGCCCAGTCAGAAAATTCTTTCCAGCGCTCGTCCCAGCCTGCCTTGTGAGCCGACAAATTGGCTACCATCGTACCCAGTGCAGCAGCTAGAGCACCCATATAGGCGCTGATGGTGCCACCGCCAGGGGCTGGACTCTCACGACTAGTCTCTTGTGCGAAGGCTTTGGTGGTAAGGTCGACCAAGGCAGGAGTAGTATCTTTTGTGCTGTCTTCCAATAGATATTCAATCACCTTCTCACGGGGATTGAATGGACGGAGATCGTCGAGTCCCATGGATTTGATGGCAATCTTGATAATGTCGCTCTCGGGAATGCCTGTAGAACGATGTTGCTTCTCAAGGAAATAGCGACCGGCATCTATCAGAGCCTTCTTGGGAACCAGTCCCACAATCTCGGTGCCTGTGACACGGATGCCACGGTTCTGAGCACAGCGACATACCTCATCAAAGGCTATGTGAAGAGGTGTCACGGCCAGATTGGTCATATTCATCGATACCTGAGCAATGCCATATTCTTCGATATACCAGCCAATGGCCTTAGTACACTTCAGTGTGCCAGGCAGCATAACAGGCTTGCCGTCGGCATCAAGTATGGGCTTGCCGGTGATGGGATTGCCTTCTCGCTTGGGACGTCCCTTCTCTCGTACATCGAAAGCGATGGCATTGGCACGGCGAGTGCTAGTGGTATTGAGGTTCCAGTTCACGGCAATGAGAAAATCACGAGCACCGACAGCCGTACAGCCCGTCTGAAGGATGTGTGTGCTGAGTGTCTTATGCTGTGCGTCGGCATAAACTTCTTTCGGCATATAATCGGGTTTACGTTCGGGGTCGGTTAGTTTGTCGTAGAGTGCTTCGTATTCGCCTGCCCTGCAGACGGCTAGGTTCTTGAATTTAGGACGCAAGGCAGAAGCTTCGTAGGCATAACAAGGAATTCCTGCTTCGTCAGCCATCCGTTTTGCCAGCTGGCGAGCCAGTTGTGCGCACTCCTCAAGGGTGATACCGCTGACGGGTATGAATGGCAGCACATCGGTAGCTCCCATCCGGGGGTGGGTGCCGTGATGCTTTCTCATGTCAATGACCTCGGATGCTTTCTTTGCACCGCGAAAAGCAGCCTCGACAATGGCTGCCGGGTCGCCCACAAAGGTGACGACAGTACGATTGGTAGCCTCGCCAGGATCAACGTTAAGCAAACGGATGCCTTCAACACTCTCGATAGCATTGGTAATCTGGCGGATAATACTCATGTCGCGTCCCTCACTAAAATTGGGTACGCATTCAACGATTTGTTTCTGGTTCATAGTATAAGAGTTGGTTTGAGGGGGGCTGATACCTCAAGGGACTACAGCCTGTTAATGTATTTCTTCAACTCGAAAGCCCAAATGCGATAACCCTGTTCTGTGAGATGCAAACCGTCGCCACTGAGTTCTGCTCGCAGCTGATTGCTATGCCCGCGTGTCATGCGGTGGAAGAGGTCTATAAAAGTAATGTCGTGGGTCTCGCAATAAGCTTTGATAAACATATTGACGAAGGGGATATCATCTGTTCTTCCTGCCAGAGTCTTCCATCTTCCTTCTGTCTCATCGATAGGCAGAAGGCTTTGTACGAATAGCTGTGTTTGTGGAGTTTGCTCACGGATCTTCTCTATCAGTGTTATGACGCGCTCTGCAACTTGTTCGGCAGTGATACTTCCCGCCATATCGTTGATACCAGCCATTAGGAAGATGGCTTTTGGCTTATAGGGGGTTATTTGATAGAGACGATCTGCCATGCCTATGGTGTTGTCGCCTATAATGCCCCGATTGACGATCTTGCGGATGGTACCAATGCGTGCTCCCCAGTCCTTCCCATTTTCTGTCAGGCTATTGCCTAGCATGACCACAGTGGTAGTGTCGATGCCTCCCTCACGTTCGAACTGTGCTATACGCTGTTGATGGTGATTGCCACCGGAATGGCGGATACTACGGCGAGGCGTAGCTCTTCTGTGGGTCCGTCGCTGAGCTGCTATGTCGTCGCAGCAAAGGATGACAACCAGGAATAGAATGATGTACTTTAGATTTTTCATTTAATACTGTTCAAGCAAGCGAATACGCTCTTCTGTGCTAGGATGAGTACTGAAGAGGCTGCTGAAAAAGTTGGAAACACTTCCACCCTTAAGTGCCTGTGGGTGGATGATGTACATTTGTGCGATATCGTCACGTCCTACATCTGCCAGCCCTGGGTCACCCGAGATTTTGCGTAGTGCAGAAGCCAAAGCAAGAGGGTTGCCACATAGCTCTGCTCCTCCGGCATCGGCCATGAACTCACGCTTGCGTGAGATGGCAAAACGTGTGAGCAGCGTGAAGAGATAGGCAATAGCTGCGCATACCACTCCGATGAGCATCACCACGGCGACGCTCAGCCCATTGCCCTTCTCATTGCTGCTGCGTCGACTGCCTCCTCCCCAGACGAAGGTGTTCCAGAGCATACGCACCAGCAGGGTCATCACAGTGGAAATGATGCCCACGAAGACCACGCTGGTGATGAGCAGACGGGTGTCTTTGTTGCGTATATGTGTCAGTTCGTGTCCGATGACGCCAGCCAGTTCTTCGTCGTTCAGGCGATCCAGCAATCCTGTTGTCACAGTCACTGTATAGGTCTTGTCATCAATGCCCGAGGCGAAAGCGTTTAGTTGTGGATCGTTCACAATGTTAACCTGGGGCATAGGCATTCCGCAGGCCATCGTGAGATTCTCTACAATATTATATACACGGGGATTGTCACGACGCATCAGCGGCTCAGCTTTTACGGCATGGCGTATCATCGACGTGTTGCTGAAGTAGGCAATGGCAAACCAGATGGCTACTGCTCCTACCACCCAGGGCATGACCTGCATGAACGAATAGTTCACGGCATCAGCATCGAGGAAATTCTGCGAGTAGCCATACTCATCGTAACCGCTAGAGTTGCTGAAGTAGTTGATGGCTGCCATGAACAGCCATACGGCACCGAGCAGGATAGCGGGAAATCCCAGCAGCAACAGCACACTGAGTGTGTTGTTGCGCTGGATTAGGGAGTGCATTCCTACGTACTTCATTGGCTAGAACTTTATTTCTGGTGCCTTGTCCATAGTGGCGCGCTCTTCTTTGGGTACTTCGAACATAGGCTCTTTCTTGAATCCGAACATGCCTGCGAGAATGTTGGAGGGGAAGGTTTCTACTTTGTTGTTGAGCTCACGGGTAGCTGTGTTGAAGTAGCGGCGAGTAGCAGCCAGCTTGTTCTCGATGTCGCTAATCTCATTCTGCAGTTGCAGGAAGTTCTGATTGGCTTTCAAGTCGGGATAGGCCTCGAGGCTAACCTTCAGTCCTGCCAGGGCACTGGAGAGTTGGTTCTCTGCTTGGATCTTGTCGTTGATGCCAGTGGCGTTCATGGCTGCAGCACGAGCCTCTGTGACACGTGTCAGCAGTTCCTTCTCATGCTGGGCATAGCCCTTCACGGTAGCTACAAGCTGGGGGATGAGGTCATGACGCTGCTTCAGCTGAACGTCGATGTTTGCGAAGGCGTTCTCGCGATTGTTACGCAATTTGACCAGACTGTTGTAGATGCTGATGCACATGAGTACGAGCAGTACAACGACTGCCACGATGATGATAATAGCTGTCATAGTTCTTAACATGTTAAATGGTTAAACATTGAATTATCATGCAAATATAGTGCTAAAGTTTGGTATTGCCAAAGTATTTAAGTTTTTTTGTAAATAAAACCCGGTCGCAAGGCTTTTTCTGCACTTGCAACCGGATCTGTATGGATTCATTAAGCAATCTCTTTTGCCTATTTCATACGTCTCAGTACTTTCTGATAGTAACGGTCTGTAGCTCGTGTGCTATAGTTGGGACCGCCGTTCCAGGTGCGAATTGCCTTCTCGACATTGTTCGACTTGTTGTACTGTGACTGAATCAGAAGGAACATCTCTTTCGACTTTTCTACGTCAAAGCGATCTGCCATGGCGTATCGCTTGTCACTTCCTCTCGACTTGAGGATGTTGTTGCATTCACGCACCAGAATGGGAGTAATTTGCATTGCGCCAACTTGATTTCCACTCACGGCATTGGGATTTCCTTCGCTCTCTACCAGTATGATTGCCTCCATCACGGGTGACCAATCAAACTGTTCTGAGTTATCATTGCCATTCTGAGCCCCGGCATATAGGGGCATTAAGGCTAGAATCGATAAGCTCAGACAAATTTTCTTCACTAATCTTTTCATATTCTCTTATCATTTAGTGGGGCTTTGCCAAAGCCCTCATTTCCGTGCTTTCAAACCTGCTTCTCATCACGAGAATGGGCATGTGTTTTCAATTCGGGTGCAAAGTTAAGCAAAAGTTGGCAGTTAAGAACAATGTTGCGGGAATTTTGTGCGCACACAGCACTTAATCCTTGATATATGTCAAGAAAACGCAAAAAGAGGCACATGAGGTCCGTAATCAATAGCTTCGCCTGAGAAGGTGGGCGTCTACTGAACAATAACGAAGGTGAAACGAAAGAAAACGAAGGCCTTGGAGAATACTAGAAATTACTACGACGCTGTAGAGGCCCTGAAAGAGGAAGCCATCCACGTGGTGCGCAGCATGCCCCGATGGGAACCTGGCCGACAGAACGGAAAAAGGGTGGAGACTACCTATACGCTGCCCATCAACTTCAAGCTGAACCAATGATGGCCAGCTGCAGGTTGATGAGTGCCTATGAAAAAATGAGGCAGTTCGTGGGGAGAAGACGAGAAATCACTCGATGTCGACAACGGTGATGCCTGCTCCTCCAAACTGCACATGCTCGTCGCGGAAGTGGGCGACGTTTGGAACGGTGGCCAGATACTGACGGATGAGTTGTCGCAGGATGCCAGTACCGGTGCCATGCAGGATGCGCACACGACTCATGCCCACCAGGATGGCATCGTCGATAAAGTAGGTGACGGCCTGGATAGCCTCATCACCTCGCATGCCTCTGACGTCTAGGTCCTGACGGAAATTCAGTTTGCGGGTATCTATGGCGGTACGGGTGCTACTCGACAGATTGGCATAGGCACCTGCAATCTGGGTGTTGCGATCATCGGACTTTTGCTGTGTGCTCTTGGCTTCCTGGGCAGGCTCTAGTCGGTCCATTCGCATCTTTGTACGCATCGACCCAAAGACGATAGTGGCCATCTTACCCTCTATCCGATCGATGGTGCCAGTACTTTGCAGTCCTTTGATGCGAACGGTATCACCAACGGCAAATGCAGGCTTCGGTTCATCGGCATCCTTCATGGTCGTCGAGGCTGGGCTTTGTGCTACAAGTGACTTCTCAGCCTTTGCTTTCATGCGTTTTTCTTCTTTCCGCTTCTTTCGCTCCTGAATCTGCTGCATCTTGCGTTCTATCTTCTCGTTGTTGGCTACACTATCGATCTGGTCCACCTCTTGCTTGAACTGTTCCATCTCCTCGCGGATACGACGGGTAGCCTCCTTCTCGGCCTGTTGTTCGCGAATCTCACGGATGGCGTTCTCAATCTTCTTGTTGGCCTGACTCAGCAGCTCCTCTGCCTGCTCCTTGGCCCGACGAAGGATGGCCTTGCGTTCCATCTCTATCTCCTCGATACTGTTCTCATAGCGGGCAATGCGTCCTTCCAGCGACTTCTCGTGCTGGTGAATGGTCTGACGTTTCCCCTCCCAGTAGCGCTTGTCACGGACGATGTCCTGCAGATACTTGTCGCTCTGGATATATTCACGTCCTACAATGTCAGAAGCATCTCTGATTACTTCTTCAGGTAGTCCTGTCTTTCGTGCAATCTCGATAGCAAATGACGACCCTGGCTGTCCTATAGAAAGTTGGAACAAGGCCTGCATCTCATGCCGATCGTAGAGCATGGCACCATTGATCACCCCCTCGTGCTCGTCGGCAAAATGCTTTAGGTTCTGGTAGTGAGTGGTGATTACCCCAAAGGTTTTCTTCTGCCAGAACTGCTTCAGTACGGCCTCGGCAATGGCACCGCCGATGGTGGGTTCTGTGCCACCTCCAAACTCGTCGATTAGCAGAAGTGTGTGTTCATCACATTGTTTGATCATCTGTTTCATATTCATCAGATGTGAAGAATAAGTAGAGAGATCATCTTCTATGCTCTGCTCATCACCGATGTCAATCATGATGTTTTTGAAAAGTCCGCACGTTGAGCGTTCGCCGACGGGGATGGAGATGCCACATTGAAGCATATACTGCAATAGTCCCACCGTCTTCAGACATACCGATTTTCCACCAGCATTGGGGCCACTGATAATCAGTAGCCTTCCGCCCTCGTATGATATATCTTTTCCATTGTCCACCGATCTCAACAATGAAATATCCAATGGTACCACTTTCTTTTCCTGCTTGGCCAGCGAGAGTGCCAGCAGGGGATGTTCGGCTCTGATCCAGTCAACATACGGGCGGTCCTCTACCTTCGGCTCGATAGCTTTGATGACTTT
Source organism: Prevotella sp. (assembly GCA_024684515.1). GTDB lineage: Bacteria > Bacteroidota > Bacteroidia > Bacteroidales > Bacteroidaceae > Prevotella. The sequence goes on along the minus strand of JAIKWS010000056.1, from coordinate 1,260 downwards.
GGCCAGTTCTGCCTTTGCCCTGATAAAGTCGATGCGGGCCAAGAAGTGATATGAATCCAGTATCTCTTTCGCATGAGGACGTACCTCCTCGGTGAAGACGGTCAGTATGCGCACCACCTCACGTCTTTCTTCAGCTTCCAGTTCGCGTATACGGTTGTTGGCTTCCACTACCTCAGCAGGTTCTATGAATACGGTCTTGCCAGTTGCACTCTCATCGTGAACGATACCGTTGATACGTCGCTTCACGCTGGGCGACACGGGAATCATCAGACGTCCGTCGCGTACCGTAGGGGCTGCATCTTTGTCTATGAGCCCGTCGCGCTGTGCAGCATGCAAAATTGTATATAATGTACGCGATATACTCCCTTCTGTTTTCTGTAGCTCATGCCGTATACCTGCTAGCGTCATCGTGGCACCGTCTTTGATATGCCCGAACTTGTCAATGATACTGTCTATGCGTCTAATCATTGCTGGGAACGTGGGGGTGTCCTTCGCCAGCCGAGACAGGGCAGGGTAGGGCGTCGTGCACTCTTCCTCGTCGTCGCTCTGTCGTTGTGGTGACAAGTATTTTACAATGCCATTGATGGTTTCTAGCGATCGCCTGAGGTCAAATACTTCTTGTTCTTCAAAATGGGTGCCTACCAGACGGATACGTGTGATGGCCTCGCGGACATCGAAAAAATATTGCAATGGGAAATTGTTGACGGCATCCATCAGTTGTCGGAACTCGTGAACCTGAGTCAGCAGTTCGTTAACCTCCTCTGTATCCGAAGAAAACTGCATCTCATTCACTTCCTGCTGGCCAAGGGTACTCAGGCACCTGTCGCGTAGTAGTGCCCGAATTTCGTGGAAGCCTATCTTGTGCTCATAGTTGTTAGGGTAAATCATGGTGCAAAGGTACTGCTTTTAAATTGAAAAAGACAAGCCGGAAAGGAAGAATACCGCCCCGTTCCGTTAAAAAATATTAAGTTGTGGATTATTTTTCATTTTCAATCTTCTTTCTTCAATTTATTTCGTACCTTTGCACCGCTTTTCAAGAGCACTCAAGGAGAGATGGTAGAGTGGTCGATTACAACGGTCTTGAAAACCGTCGTGCTGAGAGGCACCGGGGGTTCGAATCCCTCTCTCTCCGCTCATTAATTTTGAAACCCGCTGATTTTCAGTGGGTTTCTTGTTTCTCCCCTTTAGAGGTTCCGTTTGAGGTTCCGTTTTTCTTTTATGAAAGTTTAACGTGAAATCTTGGTGATAGCACTATTTTTG
>JAIKWS010000035.1 GCA_024684515.1 Prevotella sp. | reverse complement strand
CAAGATCGAGTATGAAGGTTCGACGGGCCGGATTGGCTGAGGTGATTTCGCGGATGCCATAGATAGTCGATGCTGTCTTGTTGGTATTAAAGATATCGCTGCAACGGAGGTCGATTGTGAGTGTTCCAAGTCGGCGCAGGTTCAGGTCTTTTTGTACCCCGATACTAGTGAACAGGCGTGTCTTGGTCACTCGGAAATTGCTATAGTCACCTTTAGAAGACCATTGCCCTGTGACATTCAGTCGGAATTGGTGTGGCAGTTCGAAGTCGTTTTGCCATCCGAGAATGAACAACGGATGATTGAGTGTAATATTTGATCCTGTGGCGGTAAGTGACTTATAGTCCTGAAGTAATGTGAGGACACTCCATCTCGGATGCCAACATCCGATTACAGGGCGTGCAGAAAGTTGAATATTAAACTGATTGAAGTCCTCTTCACTATTGATGTTATGTACAAGACTGACGAGCGGATCATCTGATCCAGGGAATGGCTCTGTAGACATCGTCATGAAATCCTTAACCCGGCCATAGTTCAATGTCAGGTTCGCCCATTGATAGGCAGCATTGAACACAAAACTATGGGTGTAAGTCGGGCGCAGATAGGGATTGCCACTCTGATAGGTATACCGATTAATATAGATGGTAGAACTGGTCAAGTATCCATAATGTGGGCGCTCAATGTCACGACGGTATGAAAGCGAGAGCTGTAACTTACCGAGGGGGACACTGATAACAGCCGTTGGGAACCAGTCGGCATAGTTACGGCATACCTCATCCTCGCGTTTGCCGAAATTAAAATAGTCGTTCTCCAAATGCTCATAACGCAGTCCAAGCTGGGTGTATATCTTACCGAATTGCCGGCCATACTCTAAGAAAAAAGAGGAAGACTTTTCTTTAATTTCTGTATCAGTAGACTTTACTGGTACATAATCCGTTGCTGTATACGAGTAAGCATCAGTACGATGGTTGTAGGAGTATTCGCCACCGAGAGAAATGTTACCCTTCCAAACAGGATAAGAAATGATGAGTTTCGAAGCCCAGAAATTGTTACCACTATTAGTATTACTCTCAATGGAACGGGATGTCTCTTCAGACAGACTCTTTGTTATTTCATAGGTACTGCCAGGCGACTTCGTATCATCGAAAAATCCATCGATATTGAAGTCAATACCTAACTGCCCGACTTTACCATTATAATAGGCATTGAAGATATGTTTACTGAAACCTTCGTCCTGCCAGATACGGCTTTCAGAACGCTCGATATAGATTCCATTTTCATAGTTGTCTGTATAAAACGAACTATAGAAATCGCTGTTTGGTTGGCGGTCGAATTTATAGTAGGCACCAAAGCTATGATTTTCGTCTACCATATAGTTCACCTGCAGCTGTGGTGATAGGCCTTTCCATTTCCTTTTCGATTCCTGGGTAGAACGAGCCAGGATATAGTCTGGACCAGCATAATAAGAAAGGTCATTGTCCTGGAAACTTTTCGAATGGCCATAAGTTCCTACCCAAAACGAACCTGTTACATCCAGGCCCCCAGTACGATAGTTTACCACGAAATTATTAGTCGCTGAAAGACCATATTGATACATGCCCTGGGCATTGTCCTGGAAACTAAAGCCCTCGCCCTGTGCTTTTTTCAACGTTATACGCACCACGGCTTTAACCGAGGCGGCATAGCGGGCACCAGGATTCTGGACGACATCGACATGCTGAATTTGGTCGGAACGTAAACGGGAGAGCTCCTTCATGTCCTGTACACGACGCCCGTTGATATACACTTGAGCATCACCACGTCCCAGGACTTTCACCCCACCGTCGCGTTCTGCTTCCAGCGATGGTATCTTGGATAGTGCATCAGTGATTGTTCCCGCCTTTTCCAGGATGGTTCCTTCGACAGTTGTGCGCATGGCATCACCCTTGGCGTGGGTTCTGGGCAACTGTCCTTTCACCACCACTTCGTCGAGTAGTTTCGCATCTTCCTTCAGCTGGATGGTCAGTCCGTTGGATGCTTTCACATACAAGGTTTCGTGGCCAACGCTGCTGAGTTTCAGCAGTCCGTTCTCTATGTCTGTCACGATTCTGAATACTCCCTCCTCGTCAGTCACCGCTCCTTGCACGAAGCTGGAATCGGGTAGTGAGAGCAAAACGACATTCACATACGCCAGGGGTTCGCCATCCTGGTTTGTCACCTTTCCCACCACATCCTGTGTGCGGGCAGACATCATCATGGTTGTCATCACAGCAGCTAGTATAGCTGCGATTCTTGTTGTGGTTGTTTTCATCTTTTTTTAATATGTTCTTAAAATGCAAAGGCTTCATGCAGCTGGTGTCCTCCATCAGATTCTGCACTTTGACGATTGTCGTTGCAAAGGTACATAGCATTCCCTTTTTCTGCAAAAATCTGGGATATACAGCATGGATTTGTGACGAACAGCAGAAAAAAACAACAATTTTGAACAAAAAGAAAAGAAAGTGAACGGATAAAGTCGTATCTTTGCAGCCATAAAAAGCGATACGATGAACAAGGGATGGAAGGAAACACTCAGTGTGCGCTTCATCAGCATTGGATTTACGGTGCTGGCATTAGCCGTGTTCAAACCCTTTCCGATGGGCAACTGGCAATGGGAGCCCTATCTCCATCTGCTGGCAATATGGATGCTGGGGGTGGGGATATGCCTGATTACAGAGACGGTCATGGCCTATGTGGTCAGGATGCCACAGACGTACGACAGAGGTGTCAGCTATATCATTCATAGGAATCTTTGGTTCCAGCTCATCAACACCCCCCTCCAGACGCTGATGATATGCCTGTATCGCCACTTTGTGCTAAGCCAGCATGACGAGGGCAACCGCTTGTCGTGGAGCAACTTCCTGGAGACGCTGCTTATCATCGCATTCTGTTCGTTCGCCATAGGGCTATACTGGCGATTCAAGTACAGAAACAGATACCTGAAGGCCGAGATTGAGGAGTTGCAAGCGATGAACGAGCGTTTGGCAAAGGAGCAGGCAGTAGCATACCATGATGGCGTCTCGCCGGTAGTGACACTGACAGGTAGCACCAGCGAGACGGTAACGCTACAGATCCATGAGCTGCTGTATATCGAGGCTGTTGGCAATTATGAAAAGGTCTACCAGTGGCATGACAATCAGCTAAGGTGTGACATGATCCGTTGCACTTCCCGTCAAATAGAGAAGATGCTACAGGACTATCCCATGATAGTTCGTTGTCATCGTGCCTTTCTCGTCAACATCAGTCAGGTTGACCGTGTAATATCCACCGCTGGCTCCATGCAGCTACGCATGCGGAACATCCACGAGGCCATTCCCGTTTCGCGCAGCAACATGTCGCAAGTCAAGGAAAGTATAACGCTCGAGCCGCCACTCCGATTGGAATGACGGCTCTTGCTGCAGCATGCTAGCGGATGGTTATCCAGACGGGTTCGCCTTTGTCTTTGGCAGCGACGATCCTGTCCTTGAGGCGTTTGAGCCAGATGCTGGAGTTGAGCACCATGCCCTTCTTCAGGTTCTGCCCTACGAGGATGCGGCTCTGACTGCCCTCGGAACAACGGGTTGCATGGGCCACGGCCCGCTCGCCTTCTGAACAGCCGCCATCTGACGTCTCCGCATCCGCAATCTCTCGCACACATGAGGTTGCGGATCCCTTTTTTGCCACAATGCCACTTTGCCACATTAAGGTACTTCAAGGAAATCCCAAAGAGCCCCCAAACGCAGTTTTTCACACCTCGCCTCCTGGATTATAAGCAGAAGAAGTGAAAAACATAGCTTCTTGTTTGGAGGTTTATCCGAATTGTTGTAATTTTGCAGCCAAATTGCGGAAAAAGACAATGATATGGCAGTTGCGGATATGATTTTCTAATCGACAGACGACTATCGTGCACAGAGGCGATTCCACTGCGAACTGCCACTTCTCTGCGAAGGATCATGATGACGAAACAAAAAATGACGGGTAGAATGATGAGGTGCGTGTCCGTGCTGGCGCTGCTACTCGCGCTGGCTCTTCCAGCCTTGGGACAGCCCCTCGACATTGTGGTGCTGGGCGACTCGAACACCTGGCTGGGAGGTGACGACTGCTCAAAGCCACGAGGATGGAACACCTGGTTCAAGGAGGCTCTGCAGCCTGCTTCGTGCCGCAGCTATGCACGTAGCGGGGCAACATGGACGCACACACCGGCTACTAAGCGTAACCTGGTGCAGGACATCGGAGTCCTGGGCGACGACAATGTGGTCTACAATCAGATAGAAAGGCTGAAGGAAGCCCATGAGAAAGGACGTCAGCCGGCACCCCAGCTGATTGTTGTCGCTGCTGGTACCAACGATGCATGGTTTGCCGAGAAGCGCCCTCATGCCTTTGACAAAACGGTGGCACAGGCTTTCACACAACAGGAAGGCCCTGCCGCCAGCAAGTCTGTGAACGAGGTGCTGACACTGGCCGAGGCGGTTCGCTACGACTGCGAACTGCTGATGGAAGCTTTCCCCGATGCCCGGTTATTGCTGCTGACACCCTTGCAGAGTACGGCAGTGACGGCAGAACTGATTAGCCGCACGGGTGATATCATAGAGGGTTGTGGCAGGAAGATGGAGCTGGCCGTGATACGCATGGACCATGATGGCTGTGTCTGTGCCACTGACGAACGGGTGAAGAAGCGCTACACCTACGATGGTACCCACACTAGCGAGGAAGGGGCTAGGCGCAATGGCTATCTGGTGGCGCAACGCGTCAGGGAAATGATGAAGACAGAATAGCGACAAGACTGGAAGGGTATGGTTTTCTCCGATTTGTTTTTCCTCTTTGTGTTTCTGCCAGTCTTCGCCCTGAGCTATCTGCTTGGTGCGTGGGTAGACAAGGCGTGCCTCTCGACAGCAGAAGAGCGTAGCCACCGTGCCAAGAACCTGGTGCTGGTATGCTTCTCGCTGATATTCTATGCCTGGGGCGAACCTGTGTACGTCTTCCTGATGCTGCTCTGTGTGCTGCTGAACTATCTGGCAGGACGAGGCATTGGTGCCCTGACGGGTGATGCACGCCGCTGGGCTCTCATCGGCGGACTGGCAGCCAACGTGCTGATACTTGGGACATTCAAGTACCTGGGCTTCTTTGTCGAGACGCTAGCGGGCATAGGCATCAGCGTGCAGGCGCCTACCATCTCGCTGCCTATCGGCATCAGCTTCTACACTTTTCAGAGTATCAGCTACCTCATTGATGTCTACCGCAGACAGTCGCCCATGCAGCGTAACTTCGTCAACCTGCTACTCTATATATCGATGTTCCCGCAGCTCATCGCCGGTCCTATTGTGCGCTATGGTACAGTGGCCCACGAGATTGGCGACCGCCGTGTGTCGGCAGGCGACCTGGCTGACGGCATCTACCGTTTTCTCATCGGTCTGGGCAAAAAGGTGATACTCGCCAATCAGCTTTCGGAGATCTCTGACCAGTTTCTGGTGAATGGCCTGAATCATCTTACCACCACAGGTGCCTGGCTGGGTGTGCTGGCTTTCACCTTCCAGATATACTTCGACTTCTCTGGCTATTCAGACATGGCTATAGGCTTGGGACGCTGCCTGGGCTTCCACTTCAACGAGAATTTCAACCATCCCTACTGCTGCCGGAGCATCACAGAGTTCTGGCGACGCTGGCATATCTCGCTGGGCAGCTTCTTTCGCGACTACGTTTATATACCCATGGGCGGCAACCGCCGGCATCAGGCAGTAAACATTCTTGTGGTATGGTTTCTCACGGGTATGTGGCACGGTGCTTCGTGGAACTTCATAATATGGGGTGTGTATTTCGGCCTTATTGTGATGATAGAAAAGTACACGCTGCTACGTGTCATTGACCGCATACCCAGGCTGCTGCTCCATGTTTACAGCATGCTGCTGGTAGTAGTGGGATGGGGTATTTTCTACTTTGACGATTTTGGGCAGATGGTAACCTTCTTCCGTTCTTTCGTAGGCCAGGGAAAGGAATTCACCGACTTTGTGTCGCAGAGTGCCGTGACCGACAACTTCTGGCTGTGGACAGTAGCCATCGTACTAAGCATGCCCGTAAGGAGGGGCCTTGGCCATCTGTTCACAAAGATAGCGCCAGAGGGTGGCGTAGGGGCCCCATTGGCAGTTCTGCTAGCACGTACCGTCGTCTCGGCAGCCATCCTGCTGCTCAGCGTGGCATTGCTGGTGGGGGCAACGAACAATGCATTCATCTATACACGATTCTGAAATGAAAGATAGTCTGAGATACAGCATACTGATATTGTGCATCATGATGATAGCTGATGCGCAGGCACAGCCTGTCAGACGGGCACGCAGAGGCATCATCATATCGGGTTTGGGAAATCAGACCCGGGCTATGGAGCCCTTTGGAGGTTCACAGGCAGAAGGGACGAAATATGCAGAGATGGTGAACGTCTACTATCAGTTGCTGGAGCCTGAGGTGCGAGTATACTGCATGCCCATCCCCAATGCCGTGGCACTGTACTGTCCTGAGTCAGCCCGTAAGTGGACAGGCGACGAACGCTCGGCACTAGACAACCTGCTCGGCCATCTGGACAAAGGGGTGGTGGGTGTGCCACTGCTCGACTCGCTGCTGGAGCATGCCCGCGAGCCCATATACTCGCGTACTGATCATCATTGGGCTCCGTTGGGAGCCTACTATGCTGCCCGCCAGCTGGCCAGAGCAGCAGAGGTGCCTTTCTGCGACCTGAGCCACTACGATGCTGACACCATACGCAACTATGTAGGCACGATGTACCGTTTCTCCGGCAGCCAGCTCGTGAAGAGATCGCCAGAACTGTTTGTGTATTACAAGCCCCGCGACATCAGCTATCAGACCAGCAGTATACGCTATAGCCTGCGAGGGGGGAAAGCCGTGGCCACAGACACACTGGGATTCAAGCCTTCAGACTTCTTCTACAGCTATTCCGATGGGAGCAATGCCGCTTACCTGACCTTCATGAAGGGCGACCTGAACACGACGAGAGTGCAGACGGAAACAAGAAACAAACGACGGCTACTGATACTGAAAGACAGCTATGGCAATGCACTGCCGCCCTTCCTCTTCTACTCGTTCGAGGAAATCCATGTCATAGACTGCAGGTATTTCCCAGACAATATCATTGACTACGTGGCAGAACAGCAGATTACCGACCTCGTTTTCTGCAACAATCTGATACATGCCCACAACCCTCAGATAACCAACAACTACAAGCGCTATCTAGAGCAGTAGCAGACAGACGTACAAAGAAGCAAAAAGAGAAGATATGGTACGCGATAAGATATATGTGGCCATCATGACGACGCTTGTGCTGGGACTGACGGTGCTCTTCACCGCCTTTCCACGAAGCACATTCTCAGAACTGGAGAAGCGTGAGCTAGCCTCCTTCCCACACTTTTCGCTGGACAGCCTGATGAAAGGCTCGTTCACCAGAGAGGTATCGCTATGGTTCAGCGACAGCGAGCCCTATCGCGACGTATTCATGGAGCTGAGCATGCAGGTAAAACAGTGGATGAAGCTAGAGACAAGCGACGACAACGTAACCTTCCACGCTGCTGAGACACCCCTGGCCGACAACGAGGCAGAAGCAGACACCGTGCCTGACTTGGTGGCTATCATGAACGACACACTGGGTGTCTATGAGCATCATGTCACAGCCGACGGAACCGCAAAGATTGCCAATGCTGGCATCATCATCGTCGGCAAGGGTGACAGCGTGCGGGCACTCATGGCATACGGGGGGTCGGCAAAGGGAGGCCTAGGCTATGCCGAGGCGGCAAACCTCTACAAGAGAACATTTGGGGCAAAGGTCAACGTATACTGCATGGTCATCCCTACATCTGTAGAGTTCTATTGCCCTGAGAAGGTGCAAGGCCATACACGTCCACAACGTCCCACTATCGACAATATACATGCTCACCTGTCGGCAGACGTGAAGGCAGTAGACATATATACCCCGCTGAGCGCACATGCTGGCGAGGACATCTATTTGCGTACTGACCACCATTGGGCACCACTGGGAGCCTATTATGCTGCACAGAAGTTCGCACAAGTTGCGGGAGTCCCCTTCTGCGACTTGTCGTCCTACGAGCGGAAGGTCGTACACAGATATGTGGGCAGCATGTACGGATACTCGAAAGACATATCGGTGAAGAAAGCACCAGAGGACTTCGTATACTACATGCCTCGTGGCGTGGAATATGAGACGACATATATTGACTACAGCATCAACGAAGACTATCAGGTGACGGGCGAGGGAAGACCCTACAGGTCAAGCTTCTTCTTCCACTACAAGGACGGCAGCGGTGGAGCATACTGCACCTTTATGGGTAGTGACACCAAGCTGACACAGGTGCGCACCTCGACGAGGAACGGACGGCGGGTGCTGATTCTCAAGGACAGCTTCGGAAATGCCATACCCGGATACCTCTTCTTCTCGTTCGACGAGGTGCATGTGGTTGACTTCAGGTATTTTACGAAGAATATGAAGGCATATGTAGAAGAGAACAAGATCACAGACATTCTCTTTGCCAACAATATCTTCAATGCCATCTCGTCGTATGCCTGTAGGAACTATGCCCGCTTCCTCGCCCAGAAAGCCGGCACATACGCACCAGCTACTCCAAAGGACAGTCTCCAACAGGCCCGTGACACCACCGTGCTGATGAGAGACGACAGCCTGCAGCGGGCTGTAGAAGCCACGAACCCGGCAAATGATGCTGAACAGCCAGCTGAACAGCCGGTGATGGAACAGACTGACGACGCCAGACAGGTTCCTGCCGCTGGAGGCTCTGTGAACTGACTGTTGGGCAGACGGCAGGCAGCCGTAAAGCGATGACGGTTGGGAATCATCTCTTATACAAAAAAATGCAAAATTATTGGGCTTTCTCAGATTTAATACTTACCTTTGTCGCGTCGTTGATGATTTTGCTCATCTTTTCAATGCAGCATCAGGGCGAGTGAACAATCTGACACGGCATAATCGCTGTATACACGTCTTTACTACAGAATGAAGATCCTTTGCTTAGGAAGAAACATTTAAAATCCAACACAGCTGCAAAACTTTAGAGTATGAGAATAACAATTGTAGGAGCAGGTCTAGTAGGCACCCATCTGGCTAAATATCTTTCTGGCGAGCAGATGGACATTTTTATCATCGACAAAGATCCATCCAAACTGGCCATACTGGACTCAGAATACAATCTGATGGCCATAGAAGGCGATGGTACCGCCTTTTCCACACTTAGAAAGGCCGAACTGGAAAGATGCGAGCTGTTTATTGCCGTCACCGACGTTGCTGAGCGCAACATCGTCATCTGTGGTATTGCCAAGTCGATGGGGGCAAAGATGACGGTGGCAAGAGTAGACAGGCAGGACTATATCGAGCCACGTAACCAGAAGGTGCTGAACACGATGGGGGTGGACAAAGCCATCTTCCCCGAATACCTGCTTGCACAGGGAATTATAGAATCGCTGAAGCATTCCTGGACCCGCAACTGGTATGAGTTCAACAATGGAGCGATGATCATGGTGGGGCTGCGTCTTGCTGCAGATGCTCCTATTGCCGGCAAGTGCCTTCGTGAACTGTCATCAGGGGAACGGTTTTTCCATATCGTTGCCATCCGGCGAAATTTCCAGACCCTGATACCAAATGGCAACTGCGTGCTGCAACCTGACGATATCCTATATGTAACGACAACGACAGCAAGGCAACAGGAGCTGGCTACGATAACTGGGAAGAAGCCCTTCGACATCAAGCGTGTGCTGATTGCAGGTGGTGACAAGATTGTGGAAATGACATTGAACATAGCACCTAAGTCCTTCAGATTCACGGTTATAGAGAGTGACATCAGTCGTGCCCAAGAGCTGATACAGAAATGTCCCAACTGTGACGTCATCGTTGGAGAAGCCAGTGAGTTTGACGTGATGGAGGAGGCGGGGATAGGCAAGGCAGATGCCTTCGTGGCACTCACTGATACTTCAGAGGGAAATATCCTTGCCTGTCTGACTGCCCATGACATGGGAATCAGGAAAACAGTAGCACACGTCGAGCGCCAGCATTTTCTCAACATGGCAGAAGCGTTCAGGATTGGTGCTGTCGTCAACAAGCAAATGCTCATGGCCAACGCAATGTTCCAGCTGATGATCGACTCGGGATCTCTGTCATCAAAATGCCTCGCACTGCCCGATGCGGAAATGGTTAGGCTCGAAATAAGGCATGGGTCCAAGATTACGGCTACCCCCGTCAAGGACCTGAAGATTCCAGATGAGGTGACATTCGCTGGAATGATCAGGAACGGGCAGAGCGAGCTGGTGACGGGGCAGACACTGCTGCAGGCTGGCGACCATCTGCTGGTGGTTTGCCTGCAGGGAGGACTACAAAAAGCAAAGAAACTATTTAACTGAAACGCTCTTGTCGTACCGATGGCAGGCGTATGACCTGGCGCCACCATTGTGTGAACAGGCTTAAAGGCATCCAAGGTTATGAAGTATATTTTCACAAAAGGCAGCAGGACCACCATCAATTTCCAGATGATACTGAGAATCCTGGGACAGCTGATGGTGGTGGAGGCAGGATTTATGGCGCTGCCATTGATGGTCTGCATCTTCAATAAAGAATCCGACTGGATGACTTTTGCCGTTGTCATGACTTTGACGCTGGCAACAGGCATCGCATTGAATTTCCTCTCCAGACCGCAGAGCAAGATACTCAAACGTCGTGATGGCATGTTGCTGGCATCTGTGGCGTGGGTCGTGTTTTCGATATTCGGCATGTTGCCCTACCTCTTCTGTAGTACTCCGCTGAACATCCATGAGGCATTCTTCGAGGCGATGTCCGGCTTTACGACGACAGGTGCCACAGTGATACGCGATGTGGAAAGCTGCAGTCTGGGCATCTTGATATGGAGGTCGCTCACACAGTGGATAGGAGGGCTGGGCATCATTCTGTTTACACTGACTTTCATTCCTGCTCTCAACAACAATGGCAGCCTGATGCTGTTCCATGCAGAGGCCACCGGCATTACACACGATAAGCTGGCAGCACGCATATCTCATACGGCAAAACTGCTATGGGGGCTCTACACCCTGCTTACGATGGTGCTCATCCTGCTGTTGTGGTGCGGACCTATCGGTTTCTTCGATAGTGCCTGCCACGGCTTGACATGCATCTCCACAGGCGGCTTTTCCACTCACAATGACGGCATCGCAGCCTACGATTCTGCCTATCTCAAGTCTGTACTCACAGTCTTTATGTTTATTGGTGGCGTCAGCTTTGGACTCATAATCCTGGCCATGAAACAGTCATGGCGCATGTTCTGGCGCAACGATGTCTTCCGTACCTATGTCTTCATCATTGCGTTGTTCTACCTGCTCATGGTGGCTGCAATCGTTGTCGGCCATCATTTCACAGGCTTGGAGAGTGTGACCATCGACCCGCTGTTTCATATCGTGTCGGCAATGACCTCCACGGGGTTCAGTGCGGGCAACTGGGAGGAATGGGGCATACTGGTCCTGACACTCACCTTTTTTATGATGTATGTGGGTGCATGTGCAGGGTCCACCACAGGCGGTGCGAAAGTAGACCGTCTGCTCTATCTGATGAGGAATTTCAGCTTCGTAGTCCGCAAATATGTCCGTCCGCGACTGCTGACATCTGTCAGTGTCAACGGGCAGCATGTGAATGCAGAGAAGGGCAATGAAATTGTGGCATTTATCTTTATCTACACCTTGCTTATCGTTGTTGGTGGGGTCGTACTGGTGGCACAGGGATTTCCCATCGTCGATGCTTTCTTCTCGTCTTTCTCATGCGTATCAAACAATGGTCTGGGGGCAGGAGTGACTGGCGTCACGGGATCGTTCGACTTCCTGCCTCCTTTTGGCAAATGGGTGATGTCGATACTGATGTTGGCAGGACGTCTGGAAATCATCACACTGCTATCATTGTTCACACGATCCTTTTGGCGCAGCTAATTCATACAACCATTGCCAATCCATGGCTCTGAACAATCGCTGTGGATTGTGAATCAGTGAAGCACATTTGGCCTAGCCAATGAGGAGAAGAGGACCTTCCAAGAAAGGAAAAATTCTGTTGTAGAAGCTAATTTTGGGGGTGCTGCAAATTCCGGCGCTAGGAAATGGAAAGAAAAAAGGGCTTTTCTTTTGTTTTTTGCCTGTTTTTTCGTACCTTTGCCATGTCTTGTGCGACCAGAGTCGTAAACGCAAGTATATACCCTCAGTGGAAGTGGCAGAATCTGCTGTTACAGACAACTAATGGCTAGAGTCCTTCATGGGAAAGAGAGGGCTGCCCTTCTGACCTGCATAATCAAAAAAAACTAATCACAATAACACGAAATCGTTATGAGAAGATTTTTCCAACTTACTCTGTTCTTTATCACCTCCGTATGTGCCCCTCTGTGGGCAGACGGCACGTATAGTGGCCACACCATGACCGACGAAGGTGCCTGGTGCTGGTTTGCCGATCCACGTGCCACGCACTACCAGAACGATGCTGGCACTATCAACATGAGCTATATTGGCTATATTGACGTGCACGGCAACATCAAGGCCACGCAGTACAACTGGATCACAGGGGCCAGGAACGAGGTGCTCGTGCGCTCCTATTTCCAGCCCGACGACCATAACAACCCCACGTTCCTGGTACTGCCCGACCAGCGTGTACTAATCATCTACAGCCGGCATACCGATGAGCCAGCATTCTATTACCGTGTGTCGAAAAAGGCAGGAGACATCACCAGCCTGGGCGAGGAGAAGAAGATTGTCACACGCAACAATACTACCTACCCCTCGCCATTCATCATGAGCGACGACCCTACACACTGGTATCTCTGCTGGCGAGGCATCTCGTGGCATCCCACCATCGCACGTCTCTCCCTGCCCGATGACAACGACGACGTGACGATTGAATGGGGACCCTATCAGATGGTGCAGAGCACAGGGGCACGACCCTATGCCAAATACTACAGCAACGGCAAGGACAAGCTCTACGTCACATACACCACTGGTCATCCTGACAACGAAAATCCCAACTGGGTATACTTCAATGTCATCAACATCAATGGAGGAGGAGAACCCACACTCGAGGATATCAATGGCAACCAGCTCGCTGTCATCAAGGACGGGCCGTTTGCCGTCAACAAGACTGCAGGGTATAAGAACAGCTATCCTCATACCGTTGTCGATGCACCACAGGGATTCCGCGACTGGGTATGGCAGATAGCACTCGACGACGACCAACACCCCGTCATTGCAATGGTACGCATCAACAGCGACAAGTCGCAGCATGAGTACTACTATGCGAAATGGACAGGAATGAAATGGAGACTGACGGATCTTGCTGATGGCGGGGGACGATTCCACCTCTCCAATACCGAGTACTGCTATTCAGGAGGAGAGGCACTCGACCCACAGAACCCCAAGAACATCTATCTCTCCATACCCACAAATGGCGTCAACGGCAAGGTGTACGAAATATGGAAGTACACACTAAGCGATGCTGGAAAGGTGGTCAACAGGGAACAGATTACCAGCAACTCTACCAAGAACAACATACGGCCCTTCATGCTGCCTGACAGTCAGGGCAGTCCACTGCGGCTGTGCTGGATGAATGGCGACTATTACTACTGGCTTGTGCGCACAGGCTATCCACTGGGATATCCCACCGCCATCATGTGCGACTACAACTGGCAGGCTCCTGAGATGTCCGATTCCGAGGCATCGCTCGCATTCAGTTTCAGCACCACCATCACCATGGATACAGACAACTATGCCGGCACGCTGATGACCCTCGACAACGGCATCACCTACAGCCTCGACAAAAGTACCAACTATCCTTACGTAACCATTGACGGCAATCGCTACAATAGCCAATGCCAGCTGTACACCAGCGACAACTGGGCCACCAACTGCAAAGGCACCAATGGCGACCACTGGCCAACCATGCTCACTAGCTGGAATCTCTCCATGACCTACGACGGACAAACTCTGACCATCTATCGCAATGGACTCATCGACCAGATAATAGATACCAAGGCCATCAAGGCAATACCCACTAATGAAGGAACGCAAAGGGGCTGTCTGCCACAATGGGAGATCATAAGACTGATTGAGGCCAAAGCCCTAGAGAGCATTCGCATGCCCCACCAGGCAAAGACTGACATCGTACTGCCCACTAAGGCTGGCGGAAAAGCCATCACCTGGGAGAGTTCCCATCCCGACATCATCGACATCGATGGCACCTTTGCTGCTCCCAGCACCGCCACCGAAGTGTCGCTAAAGGCATCGACTTCCGGTGGAAGCAGCACTTTCACTGTCATGGCCCTGCCTCGCGACATCACCCAGAACTTGCTGGCCTACTACCCCTTCGACGACAGGAAGGATGCCTCAGGCAATGGCTATGACCTCACTCTCCACGGTAGCGCCAAGGCAAACGGGAAACTCGACCTCACAGCCAATGCCGCTACCGCCTTCGCCTCCAATGGCTATGCCATCGTACCTGCTAGCGTGATGGACTCGCTCCGCAGCTATACCATACTGCTGGAGGCTACTCCCCGCAGCCTACTCAGGCAGCCACGTCTCTACGACTTCGGCTACGATAGTGGCAACTCGCTCTTCCTGCGTGCCAACACTCTGGCAGCTGGCATCAAGTATGCCGGTGGCACCACCACCATGACGGCTGCCAGCACACAGCTGGAGGCAGGGACGACCTACAGGATTGCCGTCACCTTCGATGCACGCACCAGGATCACCACCATCTATGTCGACGGGAATGCCGTTGGCAGCGACATGAACAACAGGAACGAGGCATACATGATCAGTAGTGAAGGCACCTGCCACCGCAATTATCTGGGACGCACACAATGGTGGGATACCAATGCTGCCAGCGACAATGGTGACTATGTGGGGACTATCGACGAGCTCCGCATCTACAACATAGCTCTCACACAAAAGGAGGTGTGCCAATTGCAGGGCCTCCCTTTTGACCCTGGCGAGAGCTCTTCGGAGTTTCTCAACGGCAATATGGAAGGTTCTTACACACCCATGACAGGAGCAGGAGTCAGTGCTGATCGTGCCATCTACATCCCTGAGAACTGGAACGTTGAATATCTCATGCGCAACGAGAACGACCTCAATGCCCTCAAGACCGGCGACCTCTACTTCTCACAATTCTTTGCCGGCAGGAAGCAGAACCCCAACGGGGGCAGCCAGACTATGTGGATACGCCAGCGATGGGGAGAGAGCAGCTTAGGATTCTACCAACAAGTCCTGCTGCCACAAGGCAACTATACCCTCACTGCCGATGCCTATAGCTCTGATGCCAGCACCGCTACCTATGTCTATGCCGGCACCGCACAGCAGTCGCCATCCCTAGCCGACTGCTGGCAGACTATTGCCATCCCCTTTACAAGCGACGGCACGACACCACAGAAAATCGGCTTCGCCACTGTACATGCCAGCACGGATGGCGAACGCATCTGTGCTTTTGACAATTTCATCATCACTGCTGATGAGCAAACTAGCATACATGGCACACCAGCACACGACACTATGCACAAGGCTATCTACGACCTGTCAGGCCGTCGTCTGAACCATATCCCCACAGGCGGCATCTATCTTCAGAACGGGAAGAAGCGATACTTCGGCCCAACGGACATGTAGTCCCTGGTTTTGCCCCTTACAGAGTCGATGTTCACCTCTCTTGAAATATAAAAGGCAAAACACCATCCCCACCATCATCTGCCACCTGGTTCCGACTGTACAGGTCGAAAAATCCAATTCCAACTAGTTTTTCTCCTGCCTGGCTGAATTGAAAGTCCTTATTTTATGCCTCGCTTCTTTCGTCAACAGTTTTCATTGAGTGGCACTGTTGATGGCAGGTACAACCTCTATTCTTGTTGTCATAGATGGAATAATCTACCAGAGGTCGGAAGTCAGTGTGGTCAGGAACATGAAACAGGAAGCCAGATGGCCCAGTTTGAAAGTAGCTGTTGCCAAGTCGACTTTGTCTGTTCCGAAAGCTTCAACTACGGCAGTAGCATTCTCGTAGGGCACTACCTCATCACCCTTGCTATGATAGAGCTTGATTTGATGGGTAGGTGTCCATCCCTTTGTCAGATCGTTCTTCTCCAGACAGGCGAAGAGTGCCTTGCTCAGGTCAGAACTGGGATCAAAGAGTCTGGGATTCAGAATATCGCTTAGCTTCACATGTTTCCTCTTATCGCATGGGAAGTACTTGAAGAACAAATCGTTGACATCGTCGGATTCAGCCTCTTTCTCGGCTAGCATCTCATCAAACTCAGCCTTCTTTGCCAGGTATTTGTCTGAGTAGAACTCTTCTTCGCTGAACTGTCCCAAGATGTCGGGGTAGGAATATCTCATCGAGTTCAGTACCATGGGGATGGTGCAGGGGTACGACTGATAGTTAGTTTGCAGATAACATTTCATGGTGACGGAAGGACTGTAGGGTCCTGATCCGCAATAGGAATACTGATATCTCCATCGTTCAGCAAAGTCGGGATGCATCTCCATCCACTTCTGAATGGCGAGTGCGTTAGCCCCTCCCTGTGAGCAGCCCGTGACATACAGCTTCCAGCTGTCATCCAGATCGGCATTGCTCATCTCCTTGAACGTCTTATAGCCAGCATCCAGAGCGTCCACACAGTTCTGGGCACATAGGTCGTGGTTCAGGTATGGGTGCACCATGTTCTTCGACACGCCATAACCCATATAGTCGGGTAGAATGACAAGGCATTCGCCGACGAGTGCTGCCATCTCCATGGATAGCGACTCTGAAGGAGCCTGCGAATTGGACAAGATCGTATAATGAGGTGCCAGGGCTACCCGTTCGGGCTTTAGGTCTGTTGTCTGGGATAATATGGTAATCGTGCTCCATGCCACGCACCCCGATAGCATGACAGGTTCGCCAAAGGCATCCACACTCCAGTAATTGAAGTTGCAGTACCGGTAAGAAGGTTCTGAACCATTGGAACCATACTGGCTTTCCACTTTCTGCTCATAGCGATCAGCATTTCTCAAGACAGCCTTGCGAAATTCTTCCACACTTTCGCTGCTTACTTCTCGCGGTCCGTAAATCTTCTCGGCCATTTCTTCGATGGTGAGTGTCTTCACCTCGCCCATTTCCACTTTCACGTTGTCGAGATCGATGCCGATCTTGCTTTTCCCAGTTTCGCTCTTTTCATCGCTGTCGTCACTGCTGCATCCAGTCAGCATGATACCTACAACTGCGAACACTGTGTACAGGAATAAGTTTAGTTTTTTCATAATGGTTTTGTTTAAGTTTTAAATAAGATACTATCTTTTTGTTAATTACGATATACGAAAAATTCGGACGGGTCGTCACGGTACAGATTGCCAAACAGAGGGGCATTATATATATGTACGTGCGAGCCCATGGTATGACTTACCAGATAGCTGTATAGCTCCTTATAGGTCATGGCTGGGTTGGCAGTCAGACAGGTGATGAGATTGTTGGTGAAGCGGTCGCTCATCCATATTTTCAGTGCCACGCTATAGTTGTCGGCAAACGAGCTCTCCAGCTCGCTTGACGATGCTATTGCCAGTGCACCTGTGATACCCTCGGTCATCTTTGCCATGCTGGCTGAATAGCACGGCTCTGTGCAGAGCAACAGTTTGCGATAGCCATTGCTGGTCTCCATTTGCTGCAGGGTCTCTCGCAACTGCTCGTCAGAGAGGGCTCGTTTGTTATCCATCCAGCTGAAGTATCCCTGCCGGCCGTGCCCCGACCAATACAGCAGTAGGTTGGAGCCTGAGTCGGCATGCACCACTTGCGGTAAATGATTGCTCTGCTGGCCTAGCAGGATGGGGCGGATATCGGTATGCGACAGTGTGTCAGCACGGTAGTCGACGACGACATCGTGATAGAGGTTCTCACCATCGGGGCTGGCTCTTACTTCTCCTGTATACTGGTTGTTCGGGTCGTGCGCAATATCATCGTTCATGATGAGGATGATGTGCTCGTCGTCCCATCCGAAATTCTTCAGCAACTGATACATGTTCAGCACATCAGTCTGATGGCGATAGTTGTCCCATCCGTACGAGCCAGCCACCAGCACTGCCCACTGACTGGTCACCTTGCCAAATTCAATGGTGGTCTCCTCGTCGTAGACGTCCTGCATCTGCTGTGCCCTCCATTTCCACGATGCCATTGTGGCTGTGGTGCGTCCGTTGCCATCGCGTGAGGCATAGTCGATGGTCACCACGTCACCGTTGTGTATCAGCCAGTGGGCATATACAGTATATAGCACGGTGGTAAAGGCTTCCTGGTCGAATTTGATGTTGCCTGTAGCTCCTCTCAGGTTGGGCAGTATGCCATCCTCTACATACGTGAGATAGAGTTGCATGCCCATCTTGTCCCATGCATTGACAGGATAGCCATCCGTCTGCGAGGTGATGATGCGTATGGCCTCGTTTATGTTGGTCTCACCTGTGTGCTGGCAGTAGAAGGCTGCGAAGCCTACTAGCATCAGGGCATCGTAGTACTGTGCTTCCGAGCCGTCGGGTGGAACGTTGAATCGCTGATTGTACGACAATTGGAATCCCGAGAGGGGGTCAGCATACATGGAGACTCCCTCTATGCCTTCTCCCACCTCATCCATGTGCATCAGGTCGGGATTCATCGAACTGTCGGTGAAGAGGAGCCTGGGTGCCTGATCGCCAGCTGTCAGTCGCTGTTGTGCCACATAGACCACATCAGTGCTATTGGCCAGTGCGCAGATGGCGTAGTCGGCATCGGTGGCCAGCAGTTTGGCAATGGCGCTATGCAGGCTGGCCTCGTCGTGATAGGTCAGGTTGGCAACCAGTTCCAGGTCCAGCTCATGTGCCAGGAAGGGTATCCACTCGTTGAATGTCTTTCCATAGGTGTCGTCCGACGAGAGCAGTGCGATACGCTTGTCACCTGCACCTGTCACCACGCTCAGTAGTACTTCGCTCTGCGAGATATCCGTCTCGGTGAGTGACCATAGGAAGGGGGTCTTTTCCTTGGTTCCTGCCTCGCTGGCTGAGTATTTGCGTATGACCTCTTCGGCCGATGCCACAGGAGCTATCAATGGTTTTCCGGAGGTGGCATACTCTGAGGCCAGTACATCCAGTTGTACAGAATATTTGGGACCTATCACGGCAACGATGTCTTCACGGGTGGCCAGCTCATGCCCTAGGGCCTTCATGTCTTCTGCCTCTTCGTCGTGCCATTCCAGTTCCAACTTAATACCCTGTTTCAGATTTTTCTGTGCAACTTCGAAATTGTCCTGAAACCATTTTGCCGTTCGTTCCAACCTGTTCTGTATGTCCTGGCTCTGGTGGTAGGGGGCTATGATGGCTACCTTTCGGGTTTCCCATTCGGTCACCGATCTGTTTTTGCCTTCGTCATCATCTTTCCCGCAGGCAGCCAGCAGTAGCAGTGCCAGCAGCCACAGACAGAGCCGTCGTATGTTCATCTCATTTCTTCTCATACGCATGTTCTTTACTGATGGCTGTCTGGTGAACCTGTCTCAGCTTTGACTCAAGCCTCGGTTCATAGCCCGGTGTGATGACTAGTTCGGTGAATCCCTCTTCCAGTCCTAGCGAGAGATGGTCGGGCAGTGCATTCTCCTTCCATAGCTTGATACATTCCTCCATAGCCCTGTCTATGTGCTTGACACACGAGAAGGGCACCCGTGGCGAATAGGGTGACATGTCGGCATCCAGTCCGATAGTGTAGAACGATAGAGGATACTCCCGGTTATATCTGTACAGTCCCTGTGCACTGCCTCCACAGAGGGGTACCACGAGGTCGGTGTTGATATCCAGTTGGTAGGCTGTCTGATAGAGGTCGTTGGCCATGTCAAAGCCGCCATATCCGTCCGACAGGTGGAGCACCTCCATGTGCTTGTCGGCTTCGTTGCCATAGCCATCCTTGAATCCGTCCACGGCATAGTCGAGTGTCTTGGTATGTGGGTTGCCCTTGACAATGGCAACATGGTCTACGTCGTCCATCGCCTGTACCAGTGCTCCTGCCTCATAGCACACCCCGTACAGGGGCATGAAGAGTGTATGTATGTTGGGAAAGGTATTGCGGGTCTCCAGAAAGAGGAACTGTGTCATATCGTTGCTACTGACACGTCTGGCAAATGAATCCATCTGTTCCTCGATGCCACTCTCGGCAATGATGTAGAGCCTGCGGATGCCATCGTCGTGTTCGATGAGCATCTGCTCCAGGTATCTCCATGTCTCATCGAGGTTATAGGGCATCAGATGCTGTATGCGCAGGCCGTTGTCCAGTCCGGCTTTTTCGATGCCTTGGTAGATCTTGTCCACATACGAGCGGTCTCCGAGTCCATCGGTAGAATAGACCACTGTCACGATGGGTGAAGTATCCAGAAGAGGACTCTCATCGTCCTTACAGCCGCATACGACGACGAGGAGCGACAGCAGCATGGGCATCAGGCAGACGTGTGCCGTTGTCGTTTTTGAGCGGTGTAGGCTGGCGTTCATTTCTCTTCTTTCTTTAAAGATGCGTACAAACCACGCAATTTCTAGCCACTGAACTTAGAACTTTCTCCTTGAAACTTGAAACTCCTTGAAACTTGAAACCCATGGAACTTGAAACTCCTTGAAACTTGCCCCCCTTATAGCTTACGTCTCTTTGATTTCTTCATGATGAGTTGGGACTTCAGTATCTTCTGTCCATCGACGGTAGCACAGAGGTTGACCACTGCACTATTGTCGGCTTCGGGGTGAAGATCGTGGCAGCGGACCACTTCTATAGCATCCCATCCTTCGGTAAGCACCGTAGTCAGTGCATACTGGCCATTGTCGATGGTGATGGCTTTTTTGCCTTTTATCTTTGTCCGGCTAGTCACTATCGGCATATCGAGTTCGGGCAGTGCATAGTATCCCATACGAATCTTTCGTGGACCTTTTGTCCTGATGGTATCTACACGTAGTGCACCATCGGCAGTGACCTGCTCTGCCATACCGATTGTCACCGTAGTGTCGTTCTCCATCTCTGCGGTACGACAGAACCATTCCTCGTTCTTCTTGCCGTTCTGACTGGTGCGGAGCCCATCACCGTAATAGCTGTTTATCTGCAGCCATTTGCCGTCAGCACCTTCTACCACGTAGCTCATGGCTACCTCACCGTTCTTCCCGTCAGCCTGCCAGGGAAGCGATGAGTTGTAGGCCAGTCGGTTATAGTTCTCCAGTCCGTAGTAGAACCCTCGGTTGCGTGTGAAGACGTTGCGGAATTCGGCCATACCCAGTTCTGCATGGTCAGAAACCAAGATTCTAGCTTTCTCGGCATAGACATTGAATGGTGCCTTTTTCTGCATCGTTGCCCATGCTCCCTCTGTCTCGCGAGCTGTCCAGAAGGGATTGTCGGCAGGCATGTATAGTGCAAGGAACAGCTTGGCCATCCAGAAGACGCTGCCACGGCAGGAATAGTTTTGCAGACAGGCCTCGAAATGGTCGTAGAAGCCAAGGTTGGGAAGTCCGTCGTCGGCTATGAAGTCCGGATTCTGAAGAAACTGCAAGATGGCTCCTGAGCAGATGCGACGCATCCATCCATAGTCGATGTCGTCACTGTGCAGCAAGCCTGTGAGTGCCAGTGGTATGGCGGCTCCCATGCGATAGGTGATGCTTCGTCCCCACATCTGCATCTTGCCGTCGCGTCCGAACATATAGGGATATTGCTTGGTGATCTCAGCCAGATGACTCATGAACTGCTCGGCTTCTGCTGGATAGTATTTGCGTCCGAAGCTCTCTGCCCACAGTGGACCGTACATCTGGAATGCCCACATGCTGTAGTAGTCGAACAACGGTGCATCATGATACCACCCGTCGCCGACATAGGCTTCCAGATTGGCATGCAGCAGCCTCTCCATATACTGCATGTTGACTTGATAGCCCTCTTTGTGCAGGAAGCTCAGCAGGCACTGGTTGAAGAATCGCCAGTTCATCTCGATGGTGCCTCCCTCGGCATAGGTCTTGAAGACGGCTGCCAGTTTGTCGCGAGTGTCCTGTGGCAGTGGTTGCCAGAACACCTCTGGAGCCATCAGCAGAGATACGGCTAGTCCTCCCAGCTCCACGAGTTTCTGTCCGCCATTGCCCCCACCTCGTTTCTCTGGCAGGAAGATAGGACTGTCAGGATCGAGGAACGACGCAATCTGATAACGATAGTAGTCGCCTACCTTCACACCATGCAGTGTGAGGTCGGGATTTTCCTTCAGCAAGGGTCCTGCCAGGAACATCGTACGGCAGAGGGCTTCCATGCGGGCCGTGGGTATGCCACTCTCGTTGCGGGGATAGCTTTTGCCTTCCTGCTTTGGCAGGTCAAACGGCTGACTGATGTCATTGACATACTGGAAGGCGGTACTCAGCAGGTATTCTGCTGCCTGCTTCCAATGGTCACGAGTCATGCCTGTATAAGGACTGAGTGTCATGTCGGGACTCGTCACCTCAAAGACTTTCGACTCGGCATGACCCTTACTAGCCACGAATGCGAAGAGCATCAGCAGCAACAATGGGAACTGTCTTTTCATTTCTGTCGGCTTTTGTATTTGTAGCTTCTTCATAAAGTTTCGTAAATGATTCGGCTAATTTAGCAATTTTTCCCTGAAACTTTGTATATTTGTGCTCAATTTTAAGTATATTTAGATTTTATGACAGGAAAAGACATGAAAATCATCGACGACAGCCTGCTCAGCAGGGTGTCGGAGCAAGCCAGGCAATCGCCACGTCTGAGGATGAACTACAACTTCCATCAGAGTCTGGATGACAAGTGCCATCGATTTCTCAATGCCCTTGAGCCAGGCACCAAGATCCCTGTGCACCATCATCCCACGAAAGCCGAGACCTTTGTCATACTAAAGGGCAAGGTGAGGGTGTCGATATACAATGACGATGGCGAGATGATAGACTCGTGCGTGATTAGTCAGCAAGACGGCAACTATGGTGTTGACATCGCCAGTAACGTGTGGCATGGGCTGGAATGCCTGGAGCCCAGTGTGCTGCTGGAGTGCAAGGAGGGACCCTTCGTGGAGCATGATGTCGATGGCATCCTGGAGATAAAAAAGTAGAGACATCGCTATGGATAGGACCAAGGACCCCATGGGCAGTGCCATTCGCGACTATATGGTACAGAAGGGCCGCTCTGCCGACAGGCTCAGGGTGTTCTCTCCGATGTTTGACGAGGACGAGATACCGGTGGACACCCTGTTTCGGGGCTACGACGAGATGCCCAGGATAGAGCAACGGGCTCTGGACATGGCAAGGGGAAGGATTCTTGACGTGGGAGCAGGAGCCGGCTGCCACGCACTGGTGTTGCAGCAGCGGCGACTGGATGTGACAGCCATCGACATCTCGCCACTCGCTGTCGAGACAATGAACTGTCGTGGCATCATGAAAGCCTACGAACAGGACTTCTTCCGGCTGGGTTCACAGCACGATGGTGCTCGTGGGCTGCAATACGACACCATCCTGATGCTGATGAACGGTATTGGGATGGTGGGAACGCTGCAGCGGCTGCCGGCGTTCTTCCTGCTACTCGACAACATCCTGGCTCCCGATGGTCAGCTGCTCTGCGATTCCTCCGACATCAGTTATGTCTTCGAGGATGAAAACGGCAACATTGACTATCCCGATACAGGACTCTACTATGGGGAACTGAGCTACAGGATGCAGTATAAGGACACCATTGGCGAGCCCTTTGACTGGCTCTATATTGATGCCGACACCCTGAGGGAGAAGGCTGCCGAAAACGGATATGACGTTGAGGTGGTGGCAGAGGGTGAGCACTACGATTATCTGGCATGTCTGACAAGACAAAAATTTTAGGAAGCAATGAAAAGATATGTGATGATTTTGCTGCTGCTGAGCCTTTGCATGGGCTCGAGGGCACATACGGACAACATGGATTCTGTCAGCGAGGCAGAGGCTGTCGGACAGATGGGTGTAGACCTCACAAAGGCTGTCATAGTCTATTCCGAGGCTGATGCTCCCTTGGTGAAGCACATCGCTCAGGTTCTGGCTGACGATATCCAACGGGTGTCGGGCATAAGGCCACCGGTCAGCAGTTCCCATCGGGGCAAGGGTTCACGGATTATGATTGGTACGGTGAAATACACCAAGAGGCACCGGGAGTTGCGGGGATCGTGGGAGCGATATGCCATTGACACGGAAGACAGGAACCTTTATGTCACTGGATCGGATGCCAGGGGACTGGCCTATGGCGTGCTGCGGGTCAGCGAAGCCATTGGTGTCAGTCCATGGTACTGGTTTGCTGATGTGCCTATCGACAAGGACAACAGCACGGTCTATGACTACCAGGAGAACTATGTCAGCTGCTCGCCTAGCGTCAAATACCGGGGCATCTTCATCAACGACGAGGACTGGGGCATGAAACCATGGGCTGCCAACACCTTCGAGAAGGAGTTGGGCGACATTGGGCCGAAGACCTACGATCGGGTCTGCGAGCTGATTCTACGGTTGAGGGGCAACATGCTGGCTCCTGCTATGCACACCTGCACAGGGGCTTTCTACAGCCATCCCGAGAGTCAGAAGATGGCCGACAAATGGGGCATCATGATTACTACCAGCCATTGCGAACCGCTGCTCTTCAACAATGCGGCACCATCGGAATGGGACAAGCAGAGAGACGGGGAGTGGAACTACGAGACCAATAGTGCCACCATCCTGGACAAACTGGACAGACGCATCAGGGAGACAGCTGCCTTCGACAATATTTATACTATGGGCATGCGGGGACTGCACGACGAAGCCATGAGGGGAAGTACAGACCCGGCTGACCGTGCACGGACATTGGAAAAGGTAATGGCTGAGCAACGGGCCATCCTCGAGAAATACAAGCACGACAAAGCCTGTCGCATACCGCAGATCTTCGTTCCCTACAAGGAGACACTCGACATCTATGATGCCGGACTCAGGGTGCCCGATGATATCACACTCGTATGGCCCGACGATAACTATGGCTACATGAAACGGGTGAGCAGCCACCACGAACAGCAACGCACAGGAGGCAGTGGCGTCTACTATCATCTCAGCTACTGTGGCGTGCCACACGACAATCTGTGGCTATCAACCACGGCACCCATGCTCATGTACGAGGAGATGCGCAAGGCATATACGGCCGGGGCAGACCGCTACTGGCTGCTCAATGTCGGTGATATCAAGCCGATGGAAATAGAGACACAGATGTTTATGGATATGGCCTACGACTTCACATCGTTCAGCTACGACAATGCCAACGGCTATCAGCCACGATGGCTCGCCAGCGTCTTCGGAAAGCAGTTCCTGACGGACTTCCAGTTCATCCTCGACCACTACTATCGTCTCGCATGGGACCGCAAACCGGAGTTCATGGGCTATGAGATGGAATGGGACTCGACAGCATACTGCCAGCTCTACGATACTGACTTCTCATTCCAGACAGGAACGGCACAGCAGCGGCTCGTGGACTATCAGAACATCTGTTTCGCCTACGAGGGCATCGAACGCGAAGTGGCTCCTGAGCTTCGACATGCCCTGTTCGAGATGCTGGGATATGCTGTGCTCTCGGCCTATCAGATGAACCGCAAGTTCCTTTATGCACAGGCAAACCACGAGACGGGCAACCGCTCCTTTGCACAGCAGTCGCAGGATGCCTGTCGGCAGTTGCAGGAGCTGATGGACCGCTACAATACACAGCTCGACGGAAAATGGAACCAGATGATTCCGGAGATAACGCCAGGCTATACCGCCCTCTACCATCAGATGCCTGCGTACACAGACAGCCCCACAGATGCCTACAAACTGCCTGACAACCAGCGCCATCCGCAGTTCCGGCACAAGATTGACCTCACATCGCTAGCCATCTCAGAGCCGTTCCGACTGCTCGACGGGATAGGAACCGACTGGAAAGCCCTGCAGCTGGGACAACCACTGAGTCAGCAGGCTACTGGCAGTATTGACATCGACATTCCGGCCAGTACCCTGCCGCACGATGCCGATTCCATCTCGCTATGCATCTCTGTTGTACCCCTGTGGCCTGTCGCTGCCAATCAGAGCAATCGCTTCGCTGTCAGCATAGACCATGGAGAGGCTGCCGTCTGTGAGAACCGCTTCAGGGAATGGGGACGCAAATGGAAGATACAGGTGCTTGAAAACCGCAAGGAGTTTGTCCTGACGCTACCCCTCGACAAGTCTGTCAATGAGCATGTTCTAACGCTTTCCATTGTTGATCCTGGGCAGATAGTCCAGAAAATCACCTATCAGGACCATCGCGAATAACTATGGACAATGATCATGGGCACTCGCGGTAGCGAAATAGTGCGGGGGCTGGGGATATTACGTTTGTTAAGTTTTATTACCTTGTTTCCTAAAAAAACGAAAAATTTTCGACTACTTTTTTTGGCAACACCTCACACAAATTGCCGCAAATGCCCTTGTACAAAGGATTTCACATGGGGTGGCCACCCCATGTGAAAACCCTCTGTTTATCGGCATTTCCGGCGATTGTATGAGGTGTTGGGCAAGAATAACTTAAGAAATTGTTCGACCTGTGCGGTTGAAGATTGATACTTGATGAAAAAAATAGACTTTTATCATGACCATTGGCATGAAGCTCACTGGCAGATATCGCTTTAACCAGCCGTGCGCTAGCCACGAGTGAAGGACATCGCGTAGCCTCGAGTTACGGACATCGCGTAGCCACTCCCCTCCCCTCCTCTTAGGGGAAAGGCTACGGGTCGGCGAGCTTGCTCGGGAATGGGGCAGGGGTGGGGTCTGCAGAACTATCTATTACACCTAGCCCTACACACCTACATTGCTTGCCATCACCTGTGGAATCCTGAGCTAGACGCCCTCGTTGTGGGCCCGCAAGCAGATAGGAAGTTAGTCTTGTAGACCCCACCACTAGCCCCTCCCCTAAGAGGAGGGGAGGGGAGTGGCTACGCGATGTCCTTCACTCGTGGCTACGCGATGTCCTTCACTCGTGGCTAGCGCACGGCTGGCTAAAGTGATATCTGCCAGTGAGCTTCATGCCAATGGTCATGATAAAAGTCTATTTTTTTCATCAAGTATCAATCTTCAACCGCACAGGTCGAAATATTTTTTGAGTGCACTGGAAGTATTTTTTGAGTGCACTGGAAATATTTTTTGAGTGCACTGGAAATATTTTTTGAGTGCACTCAAAAAAAGAGGGGTGCAGGTGTGCCAGCTGTTTTGTAGCGCTTGTGGTGGATGAGGTGCTAGAAGGAGCCGATTCATGGAGCGTATGCTGATGTAAGCTAAATGTGAGCTAAATGTGAGTCAAAGAAAAACCAGCATATTCTACTAACTATCAAAGTGTTATCTTCCAAATTATTTTATTGGAGCGGATGGAGCAATTATTTTGGGAAAAATTGGAAGTATAAAAAGAAAAAAAAAAAATTAGTAGCAAAGAATAGGAAAACGATGTGCTCCAACTGCATCCGCTCCAAAAAAGTCCGCTCCAAAAGGGGCGGACTATTGATTAGAAACTTTAACCTGAATAATTCATAGAGTCTTTCTTTGTGCTATGAATTATTCAGGTTAGACATCAGAACGGGAGATCATGCTCCTAAGCTGTCATTGTCAAGAAATCATGCAACGAGGTGTCTAAATTTTAGACATTCTGCCCTGACGAGGCCACAGACATTTGGTACATATAGAATAATGTGGTAACTTTGCAGTCGTCATCAATATTTACGACATGAGAACCGTATTCAAGAACCTATGGTCAATGAGCCGTCGTTTCACCACCGCCACGCTGCTGAACTTCGTGGGGCTGGTGGTGGCCTTCGTCAGCTGCTATCTCTTCCTGACGCAGGTGGCCTACAACCATTCGTACAACCGTGGCCTGAAGGACAGCGATGAGCTGTACCGCGTGGAGGTACCCGCCATGATGGACGTGAGCAAGTGGCAGGCGAACGTGACCCGCTACCTGGCCGACCTGCTCGCTGAGCTGCCACAGGTGGAGGGCATGGCTCTGATGCAGGGCTGGTATAACAACTGGACCTTCAGCAAGGGCATGACGGAGGTCACCTTCGAGGGCAACCATGCCAACGACGAGGCACTGGCCACCCTGGCACCGCGACTGTTGGACGGCACACTGACCTGGACACCGGAGACACGCAGGCAACTGATCATACCCGCATCGATAGCCATGCAGTACTTCGGCTCCACACAGGTGGCAGGACGGTGCATGCGACTGGGACAGGACAGCATACAGGTGATGGGGGTCTATGAGGACTTCCCCGACAACTGCCTGATACACAACTGCATCTACGCCCCACTGGGAGACGAGGGAGTGGGCAACTACCAGAACTATAACTACATGTGCTATCTGCGGCTGAACGGAGAGATAGACACCGACGAGATAGAGCAGGCCATCGTCGGACCACTGCTGGAGAGATTCCATCAGACATACATCGACCACGGCATGAGGGGCAGATGGGACCCGGAAAAAATCAGGGGTACCGTGAAAGTACGGCTGCGACCACTGTCAGAGACATGGTTCTCGGGTGTCAGCTCAGAGGATGACAAGGGCAACAGGACCGTGGACTGGATCTTGCAGCTGGCGTGTGTACTCGTGCTGCTGGTGGCAGCCATCAACTTCATCAATTTCATGCTGGCGGAGAGTCCGATGCGACTGAAGAGCATCAACACCCGCATGGTGCTGGGCAGCACCCGCAGGTCGCTCCGGCTGTCGATCGTCGGTGAGGCCGTGCTGACGTCACTGCTGGCCTATGCCGTGGCCATCGTCATCTGCCTGTTGCTGTCGAACTGGCCGTTGATAGGAAGCATGACCATCGGCAGCATCAGTATAGGCGATCATCCCTGGCTGCTGGCTGTCACCGGCATGGCGGCAGTCGTAGTGGGCATGGCGGCAGGTGCCTATCCCGCCTATTACGTCACCAGCTTCCAGCCCTCGATGGTGCTGAAAGGGGCCTATAGCCTGTCGCCACGAGGCCGACGGCTGCGCACGCTACTGCTCACCCTGCAGTTTGTCATCACCTGTGTGATGGTGGTGTATATCAGCATACTCTATCTGCAGAGCCGCTATATCTTCAGCTCGGACTATGGCTTCGCCAAGGACGAGATCCTGCATGTGGACACCTGGGAGCTGCTCGACAAGCAGGAAGCCCTGCGCATGGAACTGCTGCAGCAGCCCGGCATCGTGGACGTGGCCTACTCGCAGTTTGCACTGGGCAGCAGGGATGCCTATATGCAATGGGGACGTGATGACGAGAAGCACTATGTGCAGTTCACCGCCATGCCCGTGGACTGGCACTACCTGCGCACCATGGGCATCGAGGTAGTGGAAGGCCGTGACTTCAACGAGCACGATGGCGACTGCTACATCATCAACGAGGCAGCACGCAGGCAGTGGGACTGGGTGGAGATGGACCAGAAGCTGCTCGACAACGAGGGGGAGCTCCCCGTGGTGGGGGTATGCCGTAATGTGCGTTTCGGCTCCACACGAATGGACAACAACGAGCTGCCACTGGTCTTCGTCATCTATGGGGAGACCTACCTGAGCAACGGATGGACCAACAACCTTGGGGTGATGAACGTCAGAGTGGCACCAGGCTGTGACAAACAGCAGGTGCGGCAGCAGGTGAAGGAGCTGTGCATGAAGATGGGAGCCACCCACGAACCCGATGCGAGATACGTTGACCAGATGCTGGAGGAGACCTACCAGGAGGAGTTCCGGTTCATCCGCCAGGTGATGGTCTTCTCGTTCATCTGCCTGACAATCACCCTGATAGGTGTATTCTGCATGACTCTCTTCGAGACTGAGTACCGGAGGAAGGAGATAGGCATCCGCAAGGTGATGGGCTCTACGGCAGGTGAGATACTCGGGCTGCTGTGCCGTCGCTATGTCTGGCTGCTGCTTGTCAGCTTTGCCGTGGCAGCACCACTGGCCTGTCATATCGGCAGACAGTGGCTGTCGAACTTTGCCGAACGGACACCCATCTACTGGTGGATATTCCCCCTGGCCATGCTCTGTGTGGCCTTGGTCACGATGACCACCATCGTCGTACAAAGCTGGCGTACGGCCAATGAAAACCCCGTCAACAGCATAACAAGCGAATAGATATGAAACTGCTCAGGAATATATTCTCCAGAGGACAGGGGACGGCCATCAAGGTCGTCTCGCTGGCCATAGGACTGACGGTGGCCCTGGTGCTCATCGCCAAGGTAGAGCTGGAACGCAACTACAACCCCTGCATCGTGGACAAGGAGCATGTCTACGAGGTGTCGGAAGGCTTCGAACGCAGTGGACAGGGCTATAGCGAGTACGATGCCACGCCAGGAGGGGTCATACCGGCCATGTGCCACTATATCCCCGAGATCGAGACGGGCACAAGATACACTATGTTCAATAGCCACGAACAGCTGACCACTGCCGACGGACGACACTATGGCTTCGGCAAGACACTGTTTGCCGACTCCTGTTTCTTCGACATCTTCCACACGGACATCGTGCAGGGCGATGCCAAGGGCATGCTGAGCACCAGCGGACAGTGTCTGATCAGCCAGCGGCTGAACGAGAAGATGGGTGGCCAGATGGTGGGCAAGACCTTCTGCTTCATGGCCGCACCCGGCAAGGCAGTAACCATCGGCGGCATCTTCCGTGACTATGAGGAGAACGGCAGCTTCTACGACCTGGACATCATCATGTCGATGCCGACGATAGGCACATTCTCCTACGACGGCACCAGCAACCTGCTGGGCAACGACCGCTATCACTCGTTTGTAAGACTGCATGCAGACAGCGACATGAAGAAAGTGGAGGCAGAGACGGATGTCATGCTGAGGGAACAGCTGCCCTGGGAAGATCTCAGGAAGGCAGGCTTCGAGCAGGTGACATTCAGGCTGCATCCCGTCAACGAGAGCAGGATGAAGGACGTGCAGGTGAAGACCACCTGCACCATCCTCGCTGTGGTAGCCGTGGTGATGCTCTTTACGGCCGTGATGAACTATATCCTCGTGGTCATCAGCTCGCTGGTGGGCAGGGCACGTCTTGTGGCTATCAGGAAGGTGCTGGGAGCCCCCAGGAGAGAATTCTACCTGACCACCCTGGCCGAGGCCGTCGTCCTGCTGTTGCTGGCACTGCTGCTGATGTCGCTGCTGCTGTGGCTGGGACAAGACCTCATACGACAACTGCTGGGTGTTGGCGTGGGCACCCTGTTCTCTGCACAGACCATCGTCGTGCTGACGGTGGTGTGCCTCATCGTAGTCGTCGGCTGCGGACTGTTGCCGGGATATATCTATTCACGCATCCCCACCACCTATGCCTACCGCCTGTTTAGTGAGAACAGACGCATCTGGAAGCTGTCGCTGCTTGCCTTCCAGTTTGTGCTGAGCACCATGCTCATCAGCATCCTCAGCACCATCTACCGCCAGTACGACTATATGCTCGGCAAAGACATGGGATATGAATATCAGGATGTGGCCTATATAGAGATTGTCAACCCCTCGGACTCCACCTTCGTGCTGGCCCGTGAGATTGAGAAGCTGCCTGGCGTGACCAGTACGGCCACCTGCAATTCACTGCCCATGCAGAGCCAGAGTGGCAACAACGTCATGCTGCCCGGAGACCCACGGCATCTTTTCAACTATGCCTGTCTCTATTTCGTGGAACCCACCATCTTGCAGACACTGGGCCTGACAGTGGTACAGGGCAAGGGTTTCACGCCACTCGACCATCCGGGATGGCTACCGGAAGCCCTGGTGGACGAGGCTTTTGCCAGGAAGCTGCAGGAGACGACCCACTGCAGCGATGTCGTCGGCATGACGATGCTGAGCACCGAGTTTGGCGACGAGGTGCCCCTGACCATCACGGGAGTGGTGAGGAACTTCACCATTGGCACAATGGTGGACAGGGAAGAGCGTCCGGCCATGATGGTCAATGGCAACATCTACGCCAGCTATATCATGATCAGGTTCCAGCAACTGACCCCCGAGGCCATCACTGCCGTAGGACAGCTCTGCGACCGGATGTATCCTGATGCCAGCCTGAACGTGAAGGCCTATGCTACCGAGCTGGCTGACAGCTATCAGGAGACACAGCACACGAGAGACCTCATCATGATAGGCTGTCTGGCATCGCTGCTCATCACCCTGACAGGCCTGATAGGCTATATCCGCGATGAAGTACAACGACGTACCCGCGAGCTGGCCATCCGCAAGGTGATGGGAGCCTCGACGGCAGAGGTGCAGCTGCTGTTCCTGCGCAGCATTGCCGTCATTGCCCTACCCTCTATCATCGTGGGAGTCATGCTCGGCTGGCATTTCAGCAGCCTGCTCTTGCAGCAGTTTGCCGACAAGGTAGCCCTGCCCTGGTGCATACACGTGGCCGTGGCCATCGCGGTGGGCATTGTCATCACCATCGTGGCATACCTGCAAACACGGCAGCTGGCCAACAGCAATCCGGTGAACTATCTGAAGAACGAATAACAACATAACAAGCAAAAGAACAATGATCAAACTGGAAAACATTCAGAAGGTGTTCCGCACGGAAGAGGTGGAGACCGTAGCACTAGGAGGGGTGTCTCTCGAGGTGAACAAGGGTGAGTTCGTAGCCGTCATGGGACCATCGGGCTGTGGCAAGTCAACACTGCTCAATATCCTCGGACTGCTGGACAATCCCACCAGTGGCACCTATATGCTTGACGGACAGGATGTAGGAAGCCTGAGAGAGAGCCAGCGGACAAAGGTGCGCAAGGGACAGATCGGCTTTGTCTTTCAGAGCTTCAACCTCATCGACGAACTGAACGTAGAGGAGAATGTGGAACTGCCACTGAGCTATCTTGGCGTGCCCAAGAAGGAACGCAGACAACGGGTGCAGGAGATCCTGCAACGGATGGCCATCAGTCATCGTGCCCACCACTTCCCACAGCAGCTGTCAGGAGGACAGCAGCAGCGTGTGGCCATCGCCAGGGCAGTGGTCAGCCGGCCCAAGCTGATACTCGCTGACGAGCCCACGGGCAACCTAGACACGAAGAACGGCCACGAGGTGATGCAGCTGCTCACACAGCTCTGGCAGGATGGCACCACCGTGGTCATGGTGACACACTCGCAACGTGATGCTGCCTGTGCACAACGCATCATCAACCTGCTCGACGGACAGGTGGTAGAGAATACCATCATGTGACCGCCATCCTGAGGTGCGGGCAGGGGCATCACCGCTCGTGGGACAGCCCTAACCAGCTACTCCACATGCTAGACACCCTCATTGCAAGCTGCCGGTTGCTACCCTGATGCCAGACAAAATCGTTTGCATACCCCTCGACAAGCCCAGACTTGCGAGGGGCTTCTCATTGTCACGGTTACCCTCCTGAAGCTCCGGAGGAGGGAGGCATAACGACAGAGCCAAAGCCAGCAGGGGAAGAATCATGGTTTAACAATATTTTACAAAATTCTTTTGTTTGAGTGAATTAATCTTCGTAAATTTGTCATGCAATTTTGCCAACAGCAAGAAAAAGACGGAGACACCATGCCGCTGCGATAATGACCATGTGGATAGGCAGAAGAGGCTGAAAACCGCACGAGAATGGAACATTGTTACGAATAGAAAAATGAATGGAACATAAAGAAAAGTGCCTTCTTTGGATAATTCGTACCTTTGCGGCACAAAAATTAAAATAAAAAGAACGTTTTACCATAGCTATGAAACAAAGACTCATTTTACTGCTTGTCGTATGTGTGCTGATGACGATGCCTGTGCGGGCATCGATGGGTCACTTTTTTTCTTCCGACCGCTTCTCCAGCAGTCTGATCGTAGACTTGTGCCAGGATAGCCAGGGGGCACTGTGGATAGCTACTGACTATGGTCTGAACCGCTTTGACGGCTATAAGTTCCAGTCGTTCCTGCATGATGATTCCGACAGTCTATCGCTACAGAACAGTGTGGCGGTATGCCTGATGAACGACAAGGACGGCCGGCTGTGGGTAGGCACGAACCGTGGCCTGGACCGCTTTGATGCCGCCAGCGAGTCGTTCATCCACTACCCTTTCCCATCGGGACTGGTGCCCCGCATCAACTGTCTGCTGCAGCTGCGCAATGGCAGCATCATGATAGGTACGGGAGGCTATGGTGTCTATGAGATAGGTGCTGACGACGTGGTGCGTGCCAATGGCAGTACGGGTGCCGGCAGCTATGTGGAACATTTCTTCGAGGACTCCCGTGGCCGTCTGTGGATGAGTGGCTACGATGGCAGCATCGTGATGCGGGAGAACGGTGAGGAACACGTGTTCCACTCGGAGGTTGGCGTGGTACAGAGTTTCCTGGAACGAGATGACGAGATCATGATAGTCTGTCAGCATGGCATCCTGGGCTTCCGCAATGGCCGGATGGAAAAGACGCATGCAGACATGAGCATCGTTGCCGGCAGGGATGTCATCTTCACACGTGCCATCAGCCATGCCAATGGTGACATATATATAGGTTCGCGAGGCTGGGGTCTCTTCCGCATCGTAGACGGTCAGCCAGCCAGGCTGGAATACGTGAACATAGATGCCAATGGCTTAGATGCGGGCACTGCCAAGGTCACTGCGATGCTCTTCGACCGCAATGGCAACCTGTGGCTGGGCTGTCACCGCAAGGGCATCCTGATGGTACCACAGAAGCCCGTGCAGTTTAGCTGCTGGAACTTCGAGCTGCAGGGCATCCGCCTGGGGTCCACCATCTCGTCGGTATGCGAGGGCAGCGATGGCATCGTGTGGTGCACAGTGCAGGGTGTAGGTGTATACGGCTTTGACCATCAGGGACATGTGGTGGCACACCCCCAGGCACCCCCTGCCGTGGAGTTCATCTTCCACGACCGCCAGCAACGCTACTGGCTGGGTACCGACGACGGTCTGTTCAGCTACGACCCGCTGACGGGACGTTCGCAGCTGAAGGTCAGCTTCGACTGCGACAAGTTCAATGATATGACCAGTGACGACCGGGGCAACATCTTCATCTCGACC
Source organism: Prevotella sp. (assembly GCA_024684515.1). Lineage (GTDB taxonomy): Bacteria > Bacteroidota > Bacteroidia > Bacteroidales > Bacteroidaceae > Prevotella. The sequence goes on along the minus strand of JAIKWS010000035.1, from coordinate 71,140 downwards.
TTCTCGCGGGGATTCTGCGTCTATAATCCTCAGACAGAAGTGCTGACCAACCATCATATCGACGAAGTGGACAGCGTGAGGGGCCATCTGTGCAACAACTGGGTGATGGGCATGTCGATCGACCGCAACGGACAGCTGTGGATGGCCACCTCGTCGGGTGTGTCGTGCTACGATCCTGCTACGGACAGTTTCCTCTCCCACGGCTGGGAGTCGCTACTGCCCGATGTGATGTGCTATAATGTCTGTGAGCTCCGTGACGGCAACATCGCCATTGGCTCCGATCAGGGTCTCTTCCTCTACGACCGCACGACGAACAAGACGATGCGTTTCCCGGACAGCGACCAGCTGACGAACAAGGTGGTGTGCTACATTGTGCAGTCGAACGATGGCGATATCTGGTGCTCCACGTCACAGGGCATCTGGCAGTATTCGATGACGGACAAGACGTTCATCGGCCACGTAAACGGCAATGGGCTGACTCAGAAGGAATATATCTACGGAGTGGGCATGCATACCGACGACGACATGATCTGCTTCGGACAAAACGATGGCCTGACCGTCTTCAAGCCATCAGACATCAGGAAGAGCGAGCAAAATGCCGAGCCCCTGCACATGACCGGCTTCCGGGTGGGAGACCAATATGTGAACAGCCGTACCGTCATCAATGACGTGAGGGTGACCGACCGTGCCATTGACGAGACAGAGCACTTCACCCTGAGCTATCTCGACCATACCATCACGATGGCCTTCTCGCAGCTGAATTTCGACAACCCCATGGACTTGTCGTTCGAATACCGGGTGAACGATGGTGACTGGATCAGGAATCCCGAAGGGCAGAACGAGTTCACCCTAGGCCATCTCCAGCCAGGTAGCTACCGCATAGAGGTGCGTGGCGAGCAGGCCGGCGAGTACACCCCGGTGAAAGAGGTGAAGGTCACCATCCGTGCTCCCTGGTATGCCACCAAGCTGGCCTATGTGCTCTACTTCCTCGTTGGTGCCGGACTGCTGGCCTTCGTGCTGTTCACCTTCCGTCGTCGTGCCAACCAACAGATGAACGAGGAGAAGATGAAATTCCTCATCAATGCCACCCACGACATCCGTTCGCCACTGACCATCATCCTCTCGGCACTAAAGAAACTGGAGAAGAATGCTGCCGTTGAAACCATCGAGAGCAACTCGAAACGCATCCTGGCACTGGTCAACCAGATTCTGGACGTAAGGAAGATAGACAAGCAACAGATGCACCTGCACTGTCAGTCGACGGATATGGTGCACTTCGTGAACGGCATCTGCAGGATGTTCGAATTCAATGCCCAGGAGCGGCATATCAACTTCCTCTTCCAGCACGAGGGGCTGGAGAAGCTGGAGGCCTGGGTGGACCGTACACAGTTTGACAAGGTCATCACCAACCTGCTGTCGAATGCCTTCAAATATACGGATGACGGCGGTGAGGTCTTGGTCGGGCTGTACAAGGACGAAGAACAAGTACGGATGACGGTGGCTGACAATGGTGCCGGCCTGGACCCCGACAGCCTGAAACATATCTTCGACCGTTTCTATCAGGGGGCCAACTCCCGGAAGCTGAATATCGACGGCACAGGCATAGGGCTGAACCTGTGCAAGATGATAGTAGACATGCATCATGGCACCATCGTAGCCCAGAACCGTAGAGACGGGCAACGGGGGTCGCTGTTCATCGTCACACTGCCACTGGGGAATGCACACCTGAAACCCACCGAGATAGAAGAGGTGGCCCCGCAACAGGCAGCATCGACATCGGGCACCACCGAGCTGACAGGATCGGGCAAGCACAAGGTGCTGCTCGTTGACGACGACCAGGAGATAGCACAGTATATCTCCACCGAGCTGAGTCGCTATTTCAAGTTCGGCATCTGCTCCAACGGCAGGGAAGGCCTGAAGGAGTTGCTGGCCAACGACTACGACCTGGTGGTATCGGACGTCATGATGCCCGAGATGGATGGCTTCACCATGCTCCGTATGATCAAGACCAACATGAATCTCAGCCACCTGCCGGTGATCATGCTGACGTCGAAAGCCGAGGTCGCCAACAGACTGGAGGGACTGGAACGTGGAGCCGATGCCTTCCTGGCAAAGCCCTTCGACATGGAGGAGCTGCACATCACCATCAACAGCCTCATCCAGAACCGCATGCACCTGAAGGGCAAGTTCAGCGGAGCCCAGACGCAGACCGACAAGCTGGAGAAGATAAACATGAAGGGCAACGACGAACTGCTGATGGAACGTATCATGAAGGTGGTCAACAAGAATATCAGTGACAGCGACTTCAATGTGGAGATGCTATGCAGCGAGGTGGGCATCAGCCGCACTCAGCTGCATCGCAAGATGAAGGAGATGACAGGACTATCAGCCAGTGAATTTATCCGCAACATACGTCTGGAACAGGCGGCAAGACTGCTGAAGGAGCAGAAAGTCAACGTCACACAGGTGGCCTATGCCGTAGGATTCTCGAACCTCGCACACTTCTCCACCATCTTCCGCAAACAGTTTGGTGTGACCCCCTCAGAATACGTATGATTAAGAAAATAGGACATGACAAAAAGTGGCTGAAAAGCCTGTAAACGGATTGATACAAAAATTAAAGTATTAGAAACGGAGAAATTTTCTGCATCAGAAATAATGCCGTAACTTTGCACTCAGAAATCGAAACAACTCAATTTTTTACTAACAAAAAACATTAACGACATGAGAAAAACTTACATGATGCTTGTTGCACTGGTGCTATCGGCACTGGGAGTGATGAATGCAAATGCAGGTGAACGCATCTCGCTGCAAGAGGTGCCGTTCTGCACGTGGGACGGTTGGGGTGCTGATGCCCAACCCACAGGTGAAGCAGGTTGCGCGTGGGTAATCGGCGAGGGGTCAGGAACCCCTTATGGCGATTCTGGAGTAAACAACTATGCTGACTTGTCACTTTATTCAAAACTGTATGTCACCGTTTCTGAGGGAACACCACGCTTCCTGCTCAACCGTGACGTCAGTGAGGGACAGTGGGCAGAGAACGAGGCCGACTCACACCTTATTGATAATACGAAGGGTGGCTGGAGTTCGAAGTACTTCTCGCAGGATGGCGATACCTATATCGTCGACCTGAAGCTCTTGGTCAAGGAGAAGGGCTTTGCCCATCTGCATTGCATCAAGGGTGCCAACTGGTCCAATGTTACCGTCCTGAGTATGGAGGTAGAGCGCTCGGGCAAGGCTCAGCAAGTGGGCTGGACCAGCGTCATCACCAATGGCGACATGGAGGGCGACGATGCCAGCAGCTTCTATTCGAAGGAGAATGCCGGCGAGCCCTTCCCATCGGTATTTGAAGAGGGCATCGGTCGCGACGGCTCGCGTGGCACGAAGGTGCACTCGGCTGCCGGCGCTGATAACAACTGGGATGCACAGTTCTGGATCAAATCGTCAGAGACACTGCCCGAGGGTACTAAGTACCGCATCAGCTTCGACTATCGCTCAAGCAGCGATGCTACTGTCGAGACACAGGCTCATCGTGAACCCAGCGACTATATCCACTATGAACTGCTGGGCAATATCAACTTCACCACCGACTGGCAGACCTTCAGCAAGGAGGGTGAGATCACCGCAGCTCAGTCGGGTGAGGGTACGATGCAGTCAGTGGCCTTCAACCTCTCGCTCGATAAGGAGAATGATGTCGACTACTTCTTCGACAATGTGAAGTTCGAGATCTATAAGTATGGTGTGATGTCAGAATTCTATATGGATGTGGTGCAGGTCGACTTTGGCTTCGACACCAATATTGCCGACCTGGTGGCAGCTAGCGGCAAGCCCCGTCTGATGTTCCCACTCGACTGCGTGAAGCTCACACAGGACGGCGAGCCCCTGAGCCTGCTCTCTGTGGAGGGATTTGCCGATGGTCGTTTCTACATCTTTACTGAGGATGCTATGGAGGACAATGCCGAGATCGAGGTGACGTTCACCAATCCTACTGATCCTGCCTATCACCTCACCTACACCTCTGGCCCTGGTGGCGACGTCAACGACTTCTCGGTCGTGGCTGTCTGCAATGAGGATGTGGCCAATGTGGAGGATGCCTACTCCTATCTCTACGTCAAGCCTACCGTCATTGCTACCGATCCTGAGGATGGCTCGTTCAACCTGCCCAACAGTATCAAGGAGTTCAAAATCACCTTCGATAAGAATGCCGACTGCTCGAAGCTCGAGGCTACACTGAATGGCAAGAAGCTGACCGTGAGCCCCGCAGAGGGCTTCGCATCTGAGGTGACACTGCTGCGTAGTGGCGATGACCTGCCTTCCGGACAATACACCCTGAAGCTCGACAAGATTATGGCTGACACCCCATTGGTAGAAGACGACTTCGGTAGCTACCAGTTCACCATCAATGTGGGTAAGGTGGAGCTCGATCCTACAGACGTCGAAGAGACCGTGATGACCGACGACTTTGCTGCCAGCGGAGCATCATGGATAGTCACTGCCGATGCCGAGAATGCCATGCAGGATGCCAACAGCAGTGCTGGTTGCCGTCTGATGCACGGCCAGAGTGGCTTTGCTGCCGATATCCTCTACCTGGGAACCCGTACCGTACAGGGTGTTGCCCTCTATGGCACGAAGGACGATGCCAAGCTCGCCCTGAAGGCTAAGAACTATCACCTGACACTTGGTGCTGCCAAGTGGGATGGCAATGGTGCTTCTCGCCAGCTCACCGTACAGGTGCTGCCTGAGACGGCTGTCGACTTCACCACTGGTGCCCTGCTCGACGAGACGCAGATACTGGCTGCCGAGACAAAGGCCATCGAGCCCGACTTCAAGTCGTCTGCCAATGCTACTCGTTTCGACATCGTGGTTCCTGTCACTGTTGCTGGTAACTATATCATCCGTATGGTGACTGCCGACGGTGGTGGCAACCCTGCCGGATATGGCGATGCCAGTGCTATCGGCAATATCATGGTGCAGTACTTCCCCAATACGGCAGGTGCTGAGTTTATCCGCCTGCTCACTGCTGCCCTGGAGACTGCAAAGGCCAATCGCGACAAGTATGCCGGCGAGCGTTATGAGGGTGAGGCTTTCACTGCTCTGAACAATGCCATCACGAAGTACGAGACTGAGATGGAAGGCTACACCAGTCCTTCTGCCTACAAGAATGCTGCTGCCGACCTGGAGACGCTGGCTGCTGCCCTCGAGGCACACGGCAAGCTCTGTGACGAGTATGACACCCAGATCAAGGCTGGTATCGATGTGGTTCGTCAGAACGAGATGCCTGACGGCGATCCCGCTAAAGCTACCAAGTTCGTCAACACCGACCTGTTCAAGCAGGTGAAGGAGACCGTTGCCAAGTACAATGGTACCTCTGAATGGAGAAATGTGGCTGATACCATCGCCGATCCTGAGGCTGAGGAGTGGCAGCTGTTCTATAGCTTCGACGTGCTGAAGGTCGAAAGCGAGCTCACTGCTGCTATCGACGAGCTGAAGGTTGTTGTCAGGAAGGCTGGGCTGCTCTTCTCTGAGGGCGTCTCTGAGACTGGCGATGCCGGTACGAAGGTGCTCGTCGACCGCATCCGTCGTGGTGCCGCTACGATGAAAGCACTGGGTATTGCTGACGATGACGAACTCATGGTGGCTGCCAACAGGGCTCTCACCGACGACGATGCACTGGCCGATGCCATCAAGAAACGTATCGCTACCACCGTCTATGCCGAAATGGCTAAGGGTGCCGACTGTGAGATCTTCAAGACCCAGGTCAACGAGGAGACCCTCGAGGAGATCGTTCCTTCTTATGATATGTCGGTCTTCGCCAAGAACCCCAATACCTATGTTCTGGCCTATAGTGCTGGTTACTCTCCTGAGAATGTTCCTGGTTGGGATGTGTTGAACGGCAATCCTGGTGTCTCTACCATGTGGAGAGGTGGTACTCCTTACAACGTAGAGGGTATCGCCGAGGATATGGCATTTACCACCTATCGTGCCGAGGCTCGTATCGAGCAGACCGTCACCGACCTGCCCGTAGGTGTCTATACCGTTGTCCTCGATGCTGCTAGCTGGGCCGACGACGATGTCACCAATGGCTTCGTATATGTGAAGACTTCTCAGACACCTGTTGTTGCAGAGGGTGAGGTTGAGGATTCACTGGTTCACTTCGCTGCTACATCGCCTCTGGAGTACTACGGACAGTATGTCGGTCACCACGACCACGAGCTGGCAAATATCGTTGTTGCCGACGGTGTGCTCACCTTCGGTGTGAACTTTGGTGCTGGCTCACAGTGGATGTTCGACCAGGTGAAGGCTATCAACCTGACAGCTCCTGTCACAGGCTTTGACTACAAGTCTGCTTACGATCAGCTCATCGTAGGTATCGATGCCACACCTGCCACAGCTAAGATTCGTGCCATCCAGCTCTACGACCTCAACGGACGTCAGCTGTCGAAGGCTCAGAAGGGTATCAACATCCTGCGCAAGCTGATGGATGATGGAACCATCGTCACTGAGAAAGTGATTATCAAGTAGTTCATCCTTTCATCATAGATTCTATCTGGCGGGCAGCATGTTCCTAGGCATGACTGCCCGCTTTCTGTATGCTTGCCCGATTTCTGTATGCTTTTTGTGGCTGCAGAGTTCGGTTTTTGAATGTAATTGATACATAGGAGAAAATCATTGTCGATTTTTTTTCGTAACTTTGCCGGAAAAATCAGCAAACAACCCCACAAGAGGCGTTTGCCTCAGGCTATCAATTGCGTTATGAAGAGATATCTGTATGCATTCTTGTCGTCGCTGTCCCCCCTATTGCTCTGGGCACAGCTGCAGCTGAGTCATCCTCACGGTTTCTACGACCAGCCCTTTGCCCTCACGTTAAGTGATGCCGACGGGCTCACCATCCACTATACCCTCGATGGTAGCGAACCATCTGTCGACAGCCCTGTCTATGCCGAGGCCCTCACCATCAGCAGCACCACCATCCTGCGTGCTGCCGGCTTTGCTGCTGCCGGTGTGCCCGTCACCGATATCGTCACCGCCACCTATCTCTTTCCTGCCGATATCCTGCAGCAGGACAACTCACCGGAGGGCTATCCTAAGGAATGGGGTCGCTATACCCAGATATCAGGAAGAGCGATAGCCGACTACGAGATGGATCCAGAGATGACCTCCGATGCGGTGCTGCGACCCAAGATCCTCGAGGGGCTCACCTCGCTGCCGGCACTGAGCATCGTCACCTATCGCGATTGTCTGTTTAGTCATGAGAACGATCCTGATCGTGGAGGCATCTACATCTTCACGGGACCTCCTGTGGGCGACAATACGGGACACGGGTGGACACGACCAACCAGCATTGAACTGTTCGGTGCACAGGGCTATGACCTCTCCACCACGTGTGGACTGCGACTGCATGGTGGCCATGGACGACTGGCAGAAAAAAATCCCAAGCACTCCTTCCGGCTCGTGTTTAAAGAGATGTACGGTCCCAAGACACTCAACTACCCCCTCTTTGGCGAAGGTGAACCGACGAAATTCAACCAGCTCGTGCTGCGGTGCCACTTCGGCAACTCCTGGCAGCACTGGAACAACGGCAACAGGCAGAAGGCACAGTACACCCGCGATGTGTGGGCACGACGGATGCAACGCAAGATAGGCCGCACCAGCGTCAATGCCCTCTATGTCAACGTCTTCATCAACGGCATGTACTGGGGGGTATACAATCTAGCCGAACGTGTGGACGACCAGTATGGCAAGACCTACCTGGGAGGTTCGAAGAGTGACATCGATGTCATCAAGATCGAAGAGGACGGGGGCAATCATATCGAAGCCAGCGAGGGGACACTCGATGCCTGGGAGCTGATGCTGTCTACCGTGTCGCGTGCTGCCGACAGTGCCGATGCCTATCAGCAGCTGTCCGATTCGCTGCTCGACATCGATGCCTTCATCGACTATATGATCATCAACCAGTATATAGGCAATACCGACTGGGATCATCACAACTGGTATGCCATCCGCCGACGGGGTTCTGACAGCCAGGGCTTCCGCTTCCTGTGCTGGGACTCGGAGGTCATCTTCGAGAGCGAGAACGAGAATGTGCTGGAGGTCGATAATGGGAAGGCCTCACCAACGGGCATCTTCCATCGTCTGCTGAGGAACGAGGACTTTGCCTTGCGCTATCTGCGACGGGCTAAGGTCTTGTTGGCCGACGACGGGATGCTGGGAGAGCAGAGTGTAGTCACTCTCTGGGACAGCCTCTATCATACCATACATGCTGCACTCTATGCCGAGTCAGCACGCTGGGGTGACTATCGTCGCGATGTGCATCGCTGGCAGTCAAAAGGAGAGCTCTATACCGTCGACAATCAGTTCATGGCAGAACGGCAACGGCTTCTCGATAGCTATTTCCCCGTGCGATCAGCCAATGTCCTGCAGCAGATTCAGGACTACGTCGGCATCGACGACTTCGAGGTGCCCGATGGATGGGAGCTGCTCACGGCCAGCATGTTCAAGGAGTGGGACAGCACTGGTGCCGATGCACAGCCCAATGGACATAGCGTGCATGTGGACTGGAACATGGGTGTCGAGGCTGCGGGAGGTACCACCATTGCCGGCTTTAGCAACGTTGACCATAACCAGTTTGCCGATCTCTCTGACTACGACTACCTCGTGCTGCGAGGAACTGGCCGTAACCTGCGTATCCTTGCCAACAGACTTGTGGCGCATGGACCGTGGAAGCAGATCATGGTCAGCTTTACATCTAGCGACCCCTATTGGGACCACGACTTGCAGGCTATCAAGTTCCCACTGGCCGACCTGAAGACATCGCCTACCAACGAGGGGGTGTCGCGTCCTGATGATTTCGTGCATCTCAATGCACTCAAGGTCGATTGGACAAGCACGGCAAACGTCAGAAGTGCCTATCTCATACCCTCTGCAGAGCGGCTAGACATCGAGAACACACTGGCCCGCAGAAATAGCGATGGCATCTACTACAACCTGCTTGGACAGCCAGTGCCACATCCCACGCCAGGCATCTATATCAGAAACGGTAGGAAAATCTATGTGAAATAGACCTGCAGATTGTTCCTGAATATTATTCTTCTCACCCCTGCACTCGAATTTGATTTTTGAATGCAGGGGTGATTTTTAGAATGCACAGCAAATAATTCCCGAGTGCGTTGTAGAAAAATTTTGAGTGCACTGGAAAAATATTTTGAGTGCACTGGAAAAAAAACTGGAGTGCACTGGAGAAAAAAGTTGTGTATAGCATAAAAACGACTTATCAAAATAGGAGAGGATACTTGCGTTCGGCAGGTTTGTGACGATAGTAAAGAGAACGGCATCCAAGGATGTGATTCGTTCTTACTTGCACCGCTGGCCATTGTGTAGGAATTCGAAACATAATAAATACACTTTGGTACGTGCGGAAAAGTGATTATTAGAAAAAAATTTGTACCTTTGCAGGAAAATTCAACCACCTAATAAAAAAATGAAACGAACCATTACTAACATTTTGCTTTTCATGTTCTTGCTGACCATGCCGTCAACACTGATGGCACAGCAGCGCAGACCTATCGACAACCAGCATCCTCTGTGGCTGATACACGTAGACGTGTGGTACAAGGCCGACCCTCAGAAGATTATCGACCTGATACCTGAGGATATCCGTCCTTATGTATGCATGAACCTGAGCCTATCGTGCCAGTACGACACGGAGAAGAACATCTACAAGATGCCACAGTATGCCTTCCAGACCTATAAGTCGTGGGGCACGGTATGCCAGCACAATGGTGTGTGGTTCACCTGCCAGCCGGCCTCAGGTGGTCATACGCACATCCAGGACGACGACCTGGTGACGTTTGAGTATTTCTTCAAGCAGTTTCCCAACTTCCTCGGCTGGAACTTTGCCGAGCAGTTCTGGGGCTTTGACGAGGCTGGTGACAAGAGTTCCGCCACGCAAACCAGCCGTTGGGCACTGTTTGCCCAGCTAGTGGAGATGTCACATCGCTATGGTGGTTTCCTCACCGTATCGTTCTGTGGCAACATCTGGAGTCACGGTCTGAATCCCATTGGCGAGATGAAGCGTAACAAGGACTTCCTGCGTGCCTGCAAGGACTATCCCGAGTCGATGCTCTTCCTCTATAAGTATACCACCAGTTCGTGTTTCTACAACAATGAATCGGTCACTTTTGGCCCCTTCATTTCTGGTCTGACCAAGAACTATGGTGTTCGTTACGACAACTGTGGCTGGAACGAGTCGCTCGACATCGTGCTGGGCAGCAATCACGGCAAGAAATATCCCGGTGCTGCAGGCATCGGCACGGTGATGGAGCAGACGTGTGTCAATGGCGGTGCCGTGTGGGACGGTCCTGAGCTGACATGGCGTGAGGAGTGCTTCCATCAGGTGGGCAATACCACTGTCGACGGCTATACTCGCAGGAACTGGCAGCGTTTTGCCAATATGAACGGAGTGTGGATGGACATGTTCCGCAAGATCCTTGACGGCACGATGTATATCCCCAGCCGCGAGGAGGTAGTGGAAAAGACGAAGATTGTGGTGGTGAACGATGTGAACAGTGGCAACGATGAAGAGCGATATGCCACGTGGGGCTCGCTCTACGATGGTCTGTACAAGCAGACAGACCCCTTCAATGTGGGCAACGGCCAGTGGATGGACAATCACTGCTATTTTAAGTCTACGGGCCGCTATGGCACCATTCCGATGGTGATCGGGCTCTATGATGACGTGGCGAAGCAGATTCCCGTTCAGGTGAAGAAATCGGCCTACGGATCACGATGGAGCACGACAGCCAAGAAGACTGCCGACTTCAATAGCCAGTATCCTGAGGTGTCGACAGGCGACCTCTACGTCAACCGCTATCGCAACCAGCTCGTGGCCTATACCCCCTATAGCTATCTGAACAAGAAGACATCGGCATCTGCCGTCATCCCCCTGCAGTACAACACCTGCGACACGCTGGAACTGAACTTCTCGAAGCTGTCGAGTGGTGTGGTGCGTGAGTATGCTGACCATCTCGACTTCTATCTGAACAACTATCGTAACGATACGACAACTCAGCGACAGGACATCATCACCATCAAGGGTGTCATGCAAGAACCCACCTATACGATGACCAAGCATGCCACGGCCACAGGCAGTGCTTCGGCTCAGTATGATGCAGACGGCAAGACCTACACACTGACGGTGAAGCATCTCGGTGGCGTCGATGTGAGCATCAGCTGCACAGGTACAGCCAGTGACCGCAGCACCGACGTGCTGAGCAGCACACCACTGACGGCACCGCAGCAGCCGGCAGCATGGCGTGGCGAGATACTCATCGAGGCCGAGGATATGGACTTCAAGAACATCAAGGCCTGCGTCACCGATCCCTACGGACAGAATGGCGGCACCTATAACAAGGTGCGTGGACAGGCTGGCAACGGCTTCATGGACATGGGCACCAGCACCAGCGGCTCGTTGCGTCACCAGCTGTCGCTGAAGGCTGCACAGACAGGCGACTATATCATCAGCGTCCGCTATACCTGCAACACGAAGAGTGGCAACATGGCCATCACCGTCAACGGCCAGAAGCAGACGGTGAGCTGCAAGCAGACGGCCTACAACAGCTGGGGATGGGCACAGGTAGAGGCAACGCTGCAGGAGGGCAAGAACAACCTGGTCATCACCAATGCTGGAGCCCTGCCCATGTATATCGACCAGGTGAGCTATCGTCCTGCCGACGTGGCTCCCATGAAATATTTTATTAATGTACGCGAGACGGAACAGGGAACCGTCATTGCCGACAAGAGCGAAGCCGCAGAGGGCGACACCATCACCCTGACCATCGAGCCCAAGGCTGGCCATCAGCTGAAGCAGTTGCGAGTGGTGAACTCGGTATTCTACACGATGGAGAAGACCATAGCCCTGAACGATGAGGGTAAGGTAACATTTGTCATGCCCAACGACAACGTGACGCTGCTACCCGTGTTTGCAGATATGTCGTCGGTATACAAGCTCGACCTGAACACCGTCGATGCCGGCACCATACCTCCAGGATGGCGATGCACCCAGGAGAACAACGAGGTGCACGAATATCCTAACAATTATGGACAGGGAGCACGCGTGATGAGCGGCTTCAGCGGCTATCAGGGCAAGGGCCTCTACTGGCGTAACTCAAAGACGGAGTATGGTCGTCAGAGTGCCTATCCACTGACACTAGAGCCTGGCGACTACAAGCTGACCTATGCGATGGCAGCATGGAAGGAGAGTCCCAAGTACAAGGCTCTGGTGGTCAACGCCCAGACGGGTAGTGCCGTAGCCAGCTCGGCTGTCGTCACCGCTGCACCCAATGCCGGTGGCAGCACAGCGGCCGACGTCTCGAAGGCCATACAGCGAGAGCTTGAGTTCACCATCAGCGAAAAGGGAAAGTACGTCATCCAGTTCAACGACCAGACCTCAACGGGTGGCTATCATGAGTTCCTGCTGCTGGAGTGCCGCGTCAACAGTATGGTGCCTACGGGCATAGAACTGATGACTGCCGACGGACAGCAGACGACCATCATCTATGATGCCGCAGGACGACAGCAACAACAGCTGAAGCCGGGATTGAACATCGTTCGTACACCTGACGGACGTACCAGGAAAATATTCAAAACCAACTAACAACTTACGATGAAAAAGCAACTATTGATGATGGCCCTGCTGGGCCTTACCCTGACACTGGGAGCACAGGAACATAAGCTCTGGTACAGTCATCCTGCTGCCCACTGGCTGGAAGCCCTGCCTGTAGGCAACTCCCATCTGGGGGCTATGGTCTATGGTGGTACGCAGATTGAGGAAATACAGTTGAACGAAGAGACCTTCTGGACTGGCTCTCCACATGATAATAATGTCGCAGAGGCAAAGAGCTACCTGCCAGAGGTACGACGGCTGATCTTCGAGGGCAAGGAGGGCGAGGCAGCCAAGCTCCTCGACCAGCACTTCGTGAAGGGTCCTCACGGCATGCGCTATCTGCCGCTGGGCAGCCTGAAACTGACGCTGGGGCACGATCATGTCAGCGACTATCGTCGCGAGCTCAACCTAGGCGATGCCACCGCTACCACCGAGTATAAGTATCATGGTGTCGAGTACGAACGTACGGTCTTTGCCTCGTTGGCCGATAATGTCATCGTCGTGCGGCTGGAGGCCGATCAGAAACGTGCGCTGTCGTTTGGCATTGGCTTCGACAGTCAGCTGAAGAGCAAGGTGATTCCTGTGGTTGCCAAAGGGGGCAATGGTCAGGTCAATATGCTCTCTGCCACCATCGAGGGTGCCGATCACGAAGGCATCAAGGCAGGGCTGACGGCCGACTGCAAAGTGCTGGTAGAGGCCGATGGCAAGGTGAGTGTCGACAATCAGGCACTGCGCGTCACTGATGCCACCATAGCCACCCTCTATATCGTGGCAGCCACCAATTTTGTCAACTATCACGACGTCAGTGGCGATGCTGATCAGAAGAACAAACAGACACTGGCCTCGCTCAAGCGCAAGTCCTATAAGCAGTTGCTCAATGCCCATCTGAAGAAATACCGTGCACAGTACAACCGTGTGACGCTGGATTTGCCCGACACCGATCAGTCGGAACTGGAGACGGACAAGCGTGTGGAGGCCTTTGCCAGTAGCGGTGGCACCGACCTTGAATTGGTGTCGCTGATGATGCAGTATGGCCGCTACCTGCTCATCTGCTCCTCACAGCCAGGAGGACAGCCTGCCAACCTGCAAGGCATATGGAACGACAAGCTGAATGCCCCCTGGGATTCGAAATATACCATCAATATCAATGCTGAGATGAACTACTGGCCCGCCACCGTAGGCAATCTGATGGAAACCCAGCATCCGTTGTTCGATATGATACGTGACCTCAGCCAGACAGGCGTCAGGACAGCCACAGACATGTATGGCTGTCGTGGATGGGTGGCCCATCACAATACTGACCTATGGCGCATCGCAGGACCTGTCGACGGCACACCCTGGGGGATGTTCCCCACTGGTGGTTCCTGGCTCACAACACATATCTGGCAGCACTATCTCTATACCGGCGACCGTCAGTTCCTGGCCGACCATTACGACATTCTGAAAGGTGCTGCTGACTTCCTGGCCGACTATATGCAGACCTATCCTGCCGATGGTGAGGTGAAGCAGGCGGCAGGATGGCTGATGACGGTGCCCACCGTATCGCCCGAGCACGGCCCCAGAGGTAAGGGCACGAACGTCACAGCAGGATCGACGATGGACAATCAGATAGCCTTCGACGTGCTGACAGCCACACTCAAGGCAGCAGAGATACTGGGCAAGGATGGCTCGGACATTGCACGTCTGAAGACGATGACAGCCCAGTTGCCTCCCATGCAGATAGGACGCTACGGACAGCTGCAGGAGTGGCTTATCGATGCCGACGATCCGAAGGATGAGCATCGCCACATCAGCCATCTCTATGGCCTCTATCCATCGAACCAGATTTCTCCCTATACGCATCCTGACCTCTTCACGGCAGCTGCCAACACCCTGCAGCAGCGTGGCGACAAGGCCACAGGATGGAGCCTGGGGTGGAAGACCAATTTCTGGGCACGCATGCTCGATGGCAATCATGCCTTCCAGATCATCAAGAACATGCTACACCTATTGCCCGACGACTCCAAGGCCCGTGACTATCCCGACGGACGTACCTACCCCAATCTGTTTGACGCTCATCCTCCCTTCCAGATAGATGGCAACTTTGGCGTTTCGGCAGGCATCTGCGAGATGCTGGTGCAGAGCCACGATGGTGCCGTACACCTGTTGCCGGCTCTGCCTGACAGCTGGGACGAGGGTGAGGTGACGGGGCTTCGCACGCGTGGAGGCTTCGAGGTGGCCATCGACTGGGACGATAATGCCATCGAGCGTGCCGTCATACGTTCTACCATCGGAGGCACCCTGCGTCTGCGTTCCTACTGGCCACTCAAGGGTAGTGGCTTGCAGCCGGCAACGGGCAACTGTCCCAATCCCCTGCTGGAGCCGGCACAGATCAGAGAGCCCCTGCACTCCGCAGAACTGCAGGATTTCAGCATGCTCCCATTGAGAAAGGTCTATGAATACGACCTGAAGACCAAGGCTGGAGGAACCTATAAGATTACTAATGAAATGAACAGATGATATGAAAATCCAACACCTATTCACATCGATGGCCCTGCTGTTGGCAGCCATCACCACACAGCCGGCACAGGCAGCAGAACAGCGATTCAGCAGTCCTGACGGAAAGATTGTTGTAGTAGTCAACGACGAGCAGGGACGGCCCACCTATCAGGTGATGCTCGAGGGGACAACCTTCCTGAAGCCATCGCCACTGGGCCTGAAGACCAACTTTGCCGACCTCACGCAGGGACTCACGCTGAAGAACTGCGACGTTAAGACCGTCAGCGACCAGTATGAACTGAAGACGTGGAAACAAAGCCATATCTCCTACACGGCCACCGAGGCTACCTGCCATTTCAATCAGCAGGACAAGCAAGCCCTCGACATCATCTTCCGTGTGTCCAATCGCGATGTAGCCTTCCGCTATAAGGTCTACGCGAAGGGACAGACGCTGGCTGGCGTCATCGAGGAGGAGGCTACGGGATTTGTCTTGCCCGACGGTACGACTACGTTTCTCTGTCCGCAGATGCGGCCTATGACAGGCTTTGCCCGTACGGCTCCCAGCTACGAGACAGGCTATGGATACGACGAGGAGATGGGCAAGAACGGATGGGGTGCCGGCTTCACCTTCCCATGCCTGTTTCACGAGGCCTCTGGCTGGCTGCTCATCAGCGAGACGGGCACCGATGGCAACTATGTGGGCTGCCGACTGCAGAACACGGGTGGTGCCAGCTATCAGATTGGATTCCCCCTGCCTGCCGAGCTGAATGGCGTGGGGTCGACCTCGGCTGCCGTCAGTTTGCCGGCACTGACACCATGGCGTACTATTACCCTAGGCAACACCTTAGCTCCAATCGTAGAAAGCACCGTAGCCAACGACCTGGTGCAGCCAAAGTACAAGGCCTCTCGCGACTATACCTATGGCAAGGGATCGTGGTCGTGGATCATCGGTATGGATGGCAGCTGCAACTTCGATGAACAGAAGCGCTATATCGATTTCTCGGCAGCGATGGGCTATCGCTCGGTGCTTGTCGATGCCCTATGGGATACACAGATAGGCTACGACCGTATGGCAGAGCTCTCACGTTATGCACAGTCGAAGGGTGTAGGACTCTTCCTCTGGTACAACAGCAACGGTGCGTGGAATGATGCCCCGCAGGGACCTCGCCATAAGCTAGACCGTAGTGCTGTACGCCGGCAGGAGATGGCATGGATGCAGCAGAACGGCATACTGGGTATCAAGGTTGACTTCTTCGGTGGCGACAAGCAAGCCATGATGCAGCTCTATGAGGACATTCTCACCGATGCCAACGATTTCGGGCTCCAGGTCATCTTCCACGGATGTACACTGCCCCGAGGATGGGAACGCATGTACCCCAACTATGTGGCCAGCGAAGCCGTACTGGCCAGCGAGAACCTGCATTTCGGACAGGGTGCCTGCGATGCTGAAGCCCGCAATGCCTGCACACATACCTTCATTCGCAATGTGGTGGGGTCGATGGACTTTGGAGGTTCTACCCTCAACAAGCACTATGGCAAGGACAACCAACATGGCACCACACGACGCACGAGTGATGTCTTTGCACTGGCAACGGCCGTTCTCTTCCAGAGCAGCGTGCAGCATTTTGCACTCGCCCCCAACAATCTGGACGATGCTCCCGACTGGGCCATACAGTTCATGAAGGATGTACCCACCACCTGGGACGAGGTACGCTTCATCGACGGCTATCCCGGCAAATATGCCATCATTGCTCGTAGGGCAGGCAGCAAATGGTACGTCGCAGGCATCAATGGTCAGAAGGAAACGGTGAAGACCACCGTCACTCTGCCTGCCGATGTGACCACCGTTGACTACTATAGCGATGATGCCAAACTGGTGGGTAGTCAGAAGGTGCAAAAGGTGAAACGTTCGACCTTGAAAGTGGAAATTCCGGAGAATGGTGCTTTTGTCGTGGTGAGCGATGCGAAATGATACATTTACGATATAATCTGGTACAACGCCGAACACGTGTTCGGCGTTTTTTGTGTAATTTTGCAGCGAAAAGAATGACATAATTTTCCAATATTAACATGAGAAAAAAGCCTTACCTGATTCTTTTGGCCATCATGGCGGTAATAGGGATGCAAGCACAGAATCCCTACCTCCCTCTATGGGAGCATGTGCCTGATGGCGAGCCCCGTGTGTTTGAAGATCCTGACCAGCCAGGAAAGTACAGAGCATATATAATTGGTTCGCACGATGTGAACTACTCGGCCTATTGTGGCCCCGACATCCGTATGTGGTCGGCACCTGTCGAAGACCTCTCGCAGTGGCGCGACGAGGGGCCAATCTTCTCCTGGTTCGTAGACGGACAGTGGGACACTATGTTTGCCCCCGACCTCGTGGAAGTAAAGGACAAGACGACTGGCAAGAAGACCTACTACCTCTATCCCCACAGCCGCGGTTGGCGTCGCACGCCGATGGTTTGCAAGGGTGACCGTCCCGATGGCCCCTTCACCCCCATCAACCTCACGGCCGACGGTCGTCAGTGTCTGCCAGGATCACTGATCGATTTCGACCCCTCCGTATTCATTGAGAACATCACCGACAAGAAGGACAAGGACTACGACATCGGCTTCCGTGCCTATGTCTTCTATGGCTTCCAGCACTCCACGGCTGTTGAACTCGATCAGAAGACGATGTATTCCAAGCGTGAGGGCACAGAGCCTATCGACCCCTTCATCCCCGCCAGCAGTGCCGACGGTCGTTTGCTCGACAAGGAAGGCAGCAAGTACGAGGCCCTCTATGACGGACAGAATCCCCTCGACTTCAACTTCTTCGAGGCATCAAGCATCCGTCAGGTGGGCAATAAGTACGTGATGGTGTTCTCTGGCTACAGCGGTAAGGAATATGGTCTTGGCAATACCAACTCTGCCCTGCGCTATGCCTTTGGCGACTCGCCACTGGGTCCCTGGCGATCGGGGGGAGTGCTGGTCGACTCTCGTGGCGTGGTTCCCAATGCTGATGGCAGCAAGCTCATCACTACCAATGCTGCACACAACACCCATGGCTCGCTGCAAGAGATCAATGGCCAGTGGTACGTGTTCTATCACCGTCCTCCACGTGGCTTCGGCAATGCCCGTCAGTCGATGGTAGCTCCCGTGAAGATTGTCTGCGACAAGAAATCGGTAGCCAAGGGGGGTACGGTGAAAATCACGGGCTACGACCCTTATATAGATAATAATGTTTGGACGGCCAAGGCCTCTGACGGTAACGAGTACACAGGTGCCGAGGTCACCAGCGAGGGCTTCCAGATCTTCGGCCTGCCTCCTTATGCCTACTACAGTGCCGGCTATGCCTGTTTCCTCTATGGACCTGGTTCCAACGAATGGATGCAGGACAACCATGACGTATGGAACAACTCGATGGACCTCGCTGGCATTCAGAACGGTGGCATCATCGGCTTCAAATACTTCGGCTTTGGTGGACTGGCACAGGACATCAAGGGCTGCAAAGCTTTTGAGGGAACAAAAGCTGGCGATGGTACAAGACTGACTCTGAACCTTACGCCCAGCGGCAAGGGTGCCTTTAAGATTCACGTTCTGCTCGACGATCCTTGGAAAGGAAAAGAAATTGCTGTCGTCAATGTTCCCGCAGAAGTCAAGGGAATAACCGATTGCGTTGTCGATGTGCCAGCCGTTGAGGGTCTCACGGGCAAGCACGCCATCTACCTTGTGGCCGACGGCCCAGAAGTAGAGCAGCCCCAAGGTCGTCCGCAGTTTGGTGCCGGTGGCCGTCGGCCCCAGCAGCCACAACGTCCGCAGGGACTCTTCGACCTCCACGGCATTGGCTTCGGAAAGACTGGCAATGCCTGTGTAGCACCCGTCGTGCCCAAGGTGACGATCACGGCCGGTGGCAAGCCACTGACGATTCCTCAGACGCCCATCCGCTTCACCAACCAGAACGGCTATCCCGACCAGATCCGCTATCAGCTCTATGGACCGCTAGGGCCTGGCGTGAAGCTGGAGGCAACCTCAAATGTTCCCGATGGCGTGACGTTCGACATCAGTCCCGTCGTCGAGGGACGGGCCACCGTGAAGGCTACCTATCAGGGCAAGACCAAGATATACCTAATCAATTAACACATAACGATATTATGATGTACAAGAAAACTTTCCGCATCATGCTTCTTGCCATGATGCTGTTGTCGGCCACGAGTATGCGAGCCGCAGTAGATCCTAATTTCTACATCTTCCTCTGCTTTGGGCAGTCTAACATGGAAGGTGCTGCACGCCCTGAGGCACAGGACCTGAAGAGCCCAGGCCCTCGTTTCCTGCTGATGCCTGCCGTCGACGATGCCCAGCGAGGACGTAAGATGGGTGAATGGTGCGAGGCAGTGCCTCCCCTCTGTCGTCCCAACAATGGCCTGACGCCTGCCGACTGGTTTGGTCGAACACTGGTGAAGTCGCTGCCTGAGAACATCCGTGTAGGCGTCATCCATGTAGCCATTGGCGGCATCAAGATCGAGGGATTCATGCCCAGCGAGATAACGGAGTATGTCAAGACGGCACCCAACTGGATGAAAGGCATGCTCGAGGCTTATGGCAACAACCCTTACGAGCGACTCGTCACCCTGGCTAAGAAAGCGCAGCAGGATGGTGTCATCAAGGGTGTGCTCATGCATCAGGGCGAGTCGAACACAGGCGACCCTGAGTGGGCCAACAAGGTACAGAAAGTCTACGACCAGCTGTTGGGCGACCTGCAGCTCAAGCCCGAAGAGGTGCCCCTGTTGGCTGGCGAGGTGGTACAAGCCAACGGACAGGGACAGTGCATCGCGATGAACAAGCAGATACAGGAACTTCCCAAGACTATCCACACCGCACAGGTCATCTCCTCCACTGGTTGTACGAATCTGGCCGACAGGCTCCATTTCGATGCTGCCGGCTACCGTGAGCTTGGCTGTCGCTATGGTGAGAAGATGGCACAACTGCTGGGCTATACCCCTGTACGTCCAAATATCGAGATGCCCAAGAAGGTGGAGGTCCCTGCCGATGCCGTGACCGCTGAGAATGCCATCCCTGGCAACGAGTTCCCCAAGGTCGACAAGCAGCGTCGTGCCTACTTCCGCATCAATGCGCCACAGGCCAGGAAGGTCGTCGTGGATATCTGTAGCAAGAAGTACGACATGCAGTCGGATGGCCAGGGTGGCTTTATGGCCGTTACCGATCCGCTGCCTGTGGGCTTCCACTATTACTTTATGAACATCGATGGGGTCAACTTCGTCGATCCAGGCTCAGAGACCTATTTCGGCAGTCATCGTGAGGCTGGTGGTCTTGAGGTGCCCGAGGGTCCTGAGGGCGACTACTACCGTCCGCAGCAGGGCATCGCCCACGGTCAGTTGCGTAGCATCTACTACCACAGTCCCAACTCGAAGATTGGCGAGTGGCGTCATGCTTTGGTCTATACGCCTGCCGAGTATGAACTGGCTAAGAATGCCAAGAAGCGCTATCCGGTGCTCTACCTGCAGCATGGCATGGGCGAGGGTGAGACCAGCTGGGCCCTGCAAGGCAAGATTCAGCATATCATGGACAACGCCATTGCCAGTGGCGAGGCCGTGCCTATGCTCGTGGTCATGGAGAGTGGCGACATCAAGGCTCCTATGGGACGTGGACAGGGTATGGGTGACTACGGCTCGTCTTTCTATCCTGTGCTGCTCAACGACCTCATCCCCTATATCGATGCCAACTTCCGTACGAAGACCGACCGCGACAACCGGGCTATGGCAGGTCTCTCGTGGGGTGGTCATCAGACCTTCGACGTGGTGCTCAACAACCTCGACAAGTTTGCATGGCTGGGCACATTCAGCGGTGCTATCTTCGGTCTCGACGTGAAGACGGCCTACAATGGTGTCTTTGCCAATGCCGACGAGTTCAACAAGAAGGTACACTACATGTACATGAACTGGGGCGAGGAGGACTTCATCAAGAGTGGAGAGATTGTGAGGCAGCTACGGGAGATGGGCATCAACGTCGACTCCAGCGAGTCGCCTGGCACGGCACATGAGTTCCTCACCTGGCGAAGGGGACTCCACGAGTTCATTCCTCATCTCTTCAAGAAGTAATCCTTTCCCAACTACTATCACAAACCTTTTTCAAAGACCATAACGAATGAAACGATTCAGAATAATATTATTGCTCTCCGTCTGCGTACTGACTATGCAGGCGGCAGAGCCTTTTGTGTCCTTCACACCTCAGGACGGTGCCGTGCCGTTGAAGCAAGGTGCCATCAGCTATAGCGAGCAGGATTATGAGGGTGTGCTGATTGCCATCGGCAACCTGCGTAGTGATATGCAGAAGACGATTGGCCACGAGGCAGCGATCCTCGTGGGCACCATTGGCAGGAATGCCGAGATCGACCGCATGGTGAAACAGGGACAGCTGCCAGGGCTGAAGGGCATGCGAGAGAAGTTCCTCATTACCACCATCGACGGACAAGTAGTCATCGCCGGCAGCGACCGTCGTGGCACCATCTACGGCATCTATGAGCTCAGCCGGCAGCTGGGTGTCTCACCGTGGTACTGGTGGGCAGACGTGCCTGTCGAGAAGCACTCTCAAGCCTATGTCAAACAGGGCTGCTTTACCGATGGAGAGCCTGCCGTCGAGTTCCGTGGTATCTTCCTCAACGATGAGGCTCCTTGTCTCACGTCATGGGTGAAGAATACCTTCGGCACCAACTATGGCGATCATCGCTTCTACGAGAAGGTCTTCGAGCTCATCCTCCGCCTGAAGGGCAACATGATGTGGCCTGCCATGTGGTCATGGGCTTTCTATGCCGACGACCCAGAGAACAGCAAGACGGCCGACCGCATGGGCATCATCATGGGAACCAGCCATCACGAGCCTATGGCACGCAACCATCAGGAGTATGCACGCAACCGCAACAAGTGGGGAGCATGGAACTATCAGACAAACCAGCAGAAGCTCGACCAGTTCTTCAGAGAGGGAATAGAACGCATGAAGGGCACCGAGGATATCGTGACCATTGGCATGCGTGGCGATGGCGATGAGGCTATGGGCGACAAGACTGACACAGGACTCATGGAGCGGATCATCAGCAACCAGCGCAAGATTATCAAGCAGGTCACTGGAAAGCCGGCCAACAAGACTACACAGGTGTGGGCACTCTACAAGGAGGTGCAGGACTACTACGATGCCGGCTTCCGTGTGCCTGACGATGTCATCGTACTCATCAGCGATGACAACTGGGGCGACATCCGTCGAGTGCCCAATGCTGAGGAGCGACTGCACAAGGGTGGATGGGGCATCTACTACCACGTCGACTATGTAGGAGCACCACGCAACTCAAAGTGGCTCAACGTCACACAGACACAGCAGATGTTCGAACAGCTCTCGCTGGCTTACGACTTCGGCATCCACCGCATGTGGATACTCAACGTGGGTGATCTCAAGCCAATGGAATATCCCATACAGCTATTCATGGACATGGCATGGAACCCAAAGGAGTACAACCAGCAGAATGTCACTCAGCACACACAGCACTTCTTCAGCGACGTCTTTAGCAAGGCCATCGCTGAGGAGGCTGCAGACATCTACAACCAGAACTGCCAGTACATGGCACGTGTCACCCCCGAGATGCTCGATGCCAGCACCTACAATGTGGAGACTGGCGAGTGGCAACAGGTGGCTGATGCCTATCAGCGGCTTGAACTGAGGGCACTACGTCTCTTCGACGACATACCTGCCGAGGCTCGTGACTTCTATCGGCAGATTATCCTCTTCCCAGTACAGGGCATGGCCAACCTCTACGATATGTACTATGCCCAGGCCATGAACCGCTACCTGGCCAGCAAAGGCAATCCTGATGCCAATGCGTGGGCACAGCGAGTAGCACAGTGCTTCCGTCGCGACTCACTGCTCTGTCGCCAGTACAACAAGGACATTGCCGGTGGCAAGTGGGATGGCATGATGACACAGAAGCACATAGGCTATAGACAGTGGAATGATGACTTCCCACGCGACATGATGCCAGCCACCAAACAGGTGAAAGCAGGGCAACAAGGAGGCTGGCTCTTCCAGCCCAGCAATGGCTATGTAGCTATGGAGGCCGAGCACTATGCCAGTGCCATCGCTCCTGAGGGCACACAGTGGACGGTCTATCCCTATTATGGCCGCACACGCAGTGCCGTGGCACTGACACCCTATACGCAGCCCGTCGATGGTGCCTCGCTCAGCTACCAGTTCCGTCTGCCAAACGATGCTCCGGCACGGGTGAAAGTGCATGTGGTGGTCAAGTCGACACTCGACTTCCTCAATATCGGAGGACATGAGTATACCGTCAGCCTCGATGGCTCAGAACCACAGACCATCAACTTCAACAAGACGCTGGTCGATCGCCAGCCCTACATGTACAGCGAGTTCTATCCTGCCGTAGCCCGTCGTATTGTCGAGAAGGTGGTGGAAGTGCCGGTAGGCAAGGCCGATGTGCATACGCTGACCATCTGTCCGAAGCATCCAGGCATCGTCTTCGAGAAGATTGTCGTTGACTTCGGAGGCTATCTTCCCTCCCATCTGTTTATGGACGAGTCTGCTGTTGAACAAACCAGATAGCGGCAGCAAGCACAGCATACATTCACTTGCAAACAGCAGGCATCATAAAGGGAGCAGCATCGTACGGTGTTGCTCCTTTTATTTCCAATCACCCACCCCACCCCACCCTTGTCCAGTCCCTCCACTGCCGCTTCTTTCCTTTCTTGGACTTCTTGCCTTTACAGGACAACCAACCTTGGAGGGTATCAAAAAGGCTAATCTTAGAGAAAAAACAGACAATTTTTCCTGATTTTATCACCTCTAAGAAACTGGACGAAATCTGCCTTCGTCATCATCGACAGAGGAAGGTCTATGGTAGGTCTATGGTAGGCCTATGGATGAAAAATGCTTAGCAGTTGTATTATTGTCAGAAAGAGTTACTATCTAGCAGAGGTTGGTTTTCTTCCGTCAGACTTGGGAATCTTACGAAAAATGTATTCCCAAGGTGGGAATAATTTCTTCCCAGGCTGGGAACAAAATATTCCCAAGGTGGGAATATTTTGTTCCTAGGCAGGGCGGAAAACATCCGTTAGACCAACACTCATGTCGTGCACACAAAAAAGGCGGACCCGATATTCTCATACAGGAATCCGCCAACGATTAGTTTTACCATAACTAACGATAACTAACTACTAACTAATAACCTTTATATGTCTTGATCTTATGAAGAAAAACGCTATTTTCCTATTGACGATGCAAAATTACGCACTTTTTCCCATTTTGGCTTGATGAAATGTTTCTATTCTTTTCGTATTTGTATAATCTGCCACTTTTTTCCTGTTTTTTCCGTTTTTTGCATCCCTTTTGTATCTTATAGCAACAAAAAATGCAGCCATTGCTGACTGCATTTGTTTGTTTTGAGTACAGGAAACGACAACCGTCCCCCACCCGGGTCACTGCAATGGCAGGTACCAGTTGTTGGTATCCATGAGCAGAGCACGCAACTGTCCATCCTGGTCAGCTCCTCTACGACTGATGGGATCGGCAAGATAGGCAGGATCGCCACGTCTCAGTGCCACCCTCATCAGGTCGTGGAAGCGATAGCCCTCGAAGGCACCCTCCAGTGCAAGCTCGTTGACGATGAGGTCTTCCACCAGTGGTATCTGATAGTTGATGGTGTCCTGCCGGCTGGCAAGCTGATGGTCGGGCATAGGTAGCGAGTAGTAGGCATTGCAGTTGGCATCGCCAGCACCACGTGAGTGTATGCCCAGTGTCGTCTCTTTGGTAAACAATGTTGCATCGAAACTGATGAGGCTTCCAGCCGCCACCCTTTCCAGACTGTCGATATACTCGTGGGCATTATCGTCACAGAGGCCATGCTTCAGTATGCACATTGCCGACTGGGGATAGCCGGCACGATTGAGAGCCTCGGCATAGCGCAGGTAGATGATAGGGCTGCGATAGGTGAGCACCCTCGTGGTGCTAAGCTTCTGCATCGTCTGCCTGAGTGTGTTGTACTCAGAATACTCATCCTGTCCACCAACAGCCGTCTGTCTGAAATTCGAATAGAGACGCAAGTCTCCCACCAGTAGGTCCTCGGTGAGCCCTGTTCGTGGTACATAGACCGTGTCGGTGGTTGTCTCTGTCTTGTACTCCATGCAATAAATCTGGCTAGCAGAGAGACGACGCATGCCGGCAGATGGTGTCAGCTGGTAGAAGTAGTTGTTCTCCTGTGTCGACTGGAAGATATTCGGCAGTTCACTGACTGTACCGTCGAACACTCGTTCCTCCATAGGAATGAAGCTGAGGTACTCACGTGTCGACTGTACGCTATAGGCATCACTGGGACGCTGGAAGTCGGTGACACTGGTCCAGCGGATGCGGTTGCTGGGGTTCTGCTCCACAGGCTGTTTCTCGTCATTCAGATAACTGTTGTACCACCGTGCTGCCTCCGTATAGTGCCCCGCCCAGAGACAGAGGTCCCCCAGCAGTGCACGCATAGGTATGAAGAAATACTGCGAGCTGTAGCTGCCTATAGTACCATACTGAGGCAGGTCGACGAGAGCATAGGGGGTGAGGTCGGCAATGAAGTAGTCGCAGACCTCGCTGATGGTGGCCCGCTGTCCCTGCCGAGCATCCTCTGCCTCTCGCTCTGTCAGCACAGGTTGTGTGACAAAGGGCACCTGTCCATAGTTCTTCACCAGCTCCAGGTAAGCCCAGGCACGGAAAGCCTTCACGGCAGCATACTCGTACTTGAAGAGCTGGCGTCCACGACGTTGCAGTGCCGAATCGACATTGGCGAGGTAGTAGTTGCAGTTGTTGATGACGGCATAGTAGTCGCTCACCTGGTTGTACTTATTGGGCTGCGAGAAGTCGAAGGCAGCCAGTCGCTTCATGTCGGCAGTAGCCGCCTCGGTGGTCTCCACGAGGTCGCTACGCACCTCGCCCAACAGTACAGTGCGGTCGGCAATGATCTGCATGCGATTGACGATGCCCAGCACGCTGTATACGGAGTCGGTAGGATGGTCAAGCGTGTTGTCCTCGGCAAATTCCACCAGTTCGGACGTAGTGTCGAGCATGTCGGAACAAGCCGTGAAGAGCATGCCAGCTCCTACGAATGTAACAGGGAATATGATAGCTCCAAGTCCAGCAAGTAAGGTCTTGGACTTTCTGTTTGTTCTATTCATTTTCATATTACTGTTCTTTTTCTGTTTCAATTGAGTTCTGTCCAAGTGAGGAGCTTACAGGTTGATATTCACACCCAGTGAGAAGCTACGTCCTGCTGCCAGCAGTCCCCTGTCGATGCCCTGAGCAAGGATAGCCGAGGACATGGCACAATCGGGATCGCTACCCAGATAGTGTGTGAGTGTGAAGAGGTTCTGTGCCGATCCCCAGATGGTGATGCCCTGCAGATAGGTGCTCTGTATGGGCAGATGCCACGACAGAGTGACATTGGCCAGGCGTAGGTAGGAACCGTCTTCAATCCAACGGTCGCTGAAACGGGAGTTGCCCATAGGATCGGTATAGGCCACACGTGGGATGTCGGTCTGCTGTCCCTCTGTATTCCAGCGGTTCTGCATGGCCGTAGTCTGGTTGAAGAACATGCTTCCCCCTTCGAGCAGAGAACGCTGGTAGTTGTACACATCGCCTCCAATCGAATAGTTCATCACGGCTTGCAACGACAGATTCTTATAGTTGAGCGTGGTGAAGATATTGCCGTAGAAGTCTGGATTGGGATCACCGATGATGGTACGGTCCTGCTCATCGATGAGTCCCGGTGTGCTGCTGTCGACATCCACGAAACGCATGTCACCAGCCTCGAAATACTGGCGATCACCATTCTGCTTGAGCAGATAGTGGCCATCGGCCTGTGCCTGTGCTGTGGTGGCATAGACGCCATCGGTCTTGTAGCCATAGAAGACACCGACGGGCTGGCCAACCTGCGTGAGAATGGTAGCACCGTAGATATCCGTCTGGATAGAACGATCGTTGTCCGAAAGGGCTGTGACCTCATTCTTATAATGTCCGGCAGAAGCTCCCAGCTCCCATGCGAAATTCTTCAGTGCCAGCAGCTTGGCATTGATACTGACGTCAAAGCCCACGTTCTCCAACTTGCCATCGTTGCTCCAGTTCTGCAGCAGGCCACTGGTATAGGCCAGCTGTCGTAGAGCCAGCAGATTGGATGTCCAGCTCTTGAACACGTTCAGACGTACACCAAGACGGTTGGAGAGGAAATTGCCGGTGATACCGGCAGTCAGTCTCCGTGTGCTCTCCCACTGCAGGTCGGTATTGCCAATATTGCCAATAATCTTGCTGCTAGCCGTCTCGCCAAGCATACGTTTGGCAATGAAATAGGAACGGGAAGCCGTATAGTCGATATCGTCATTGCCCGTGACGTCAAAGCCCAGATTCAGTCGCAGGTAGTCAATACCCTTCACGCCAGAGAGCCAGTGCTCGTTGGAGAGCACCCAGGCACCCTCGATACTGGGGAACAATCCCCACACCTTATCAAACAGCTTCAGTCCGGAGGCATCGTCACCAAAACGAGACGAGGCCTGTGCCGACAGGCCGGCATTGACATAGAAACGATCAGAATAGGCATAGTCGGCCAGAGCATACCATGCGAGCTCACGAGTCTTGTCGTCAGCACCACCCGTACTCTTGAACCGCAGTGACGACGACATATTGGGAGTCTTGTCGTTACCACTGTTATAACCCTGCTGGGAGGTGAGCTTGTACTCACTGCTCAGATAGCGTACGCCAGCCTGAACCTTGAGTTTTGATACCTGAGAAGGAAGCTTCACATTCCATATCAGACGGGTATCGCTCTGTATGGCCGTCTGACGGGCCGACTGGCTCTGGGCGATATTCTGAAGGGTGGTACCCTCGTCCAGTCCATCGACGATGAAGGTTGGCACACCATTGATAGGCAGATAGTAGTTCTCATTGGTATTCACCAGTCCAAGTGTGAAATGCTCTTGCAAGGAGAGATAACGGCTGAACTCATACTTGGGAGTGATGGAAAACATGATGAGACGGTTGCCGAAGGAGTTGCGGTTCTTGCCATCGCCATACTGCAGGATGCTGACAGGATTGGCCAGTCGTCCACGTCCCTGGAACTTTCCCTCCAGATAATCGTCAGCCTCAGCCAGGTAATGACTGACATTGCCAAACTTATCAAAGGCATAAGGCGAGAGGAAAGGAGCCTTGGCCTGGGCGATAAAGCCAGGAGAGGTAATGACAGTTGAAAGCGGCTCTGCAGGGGCTCCATCATCACGCAGCGAACGGTCCACATCACTATAAGAGGCATCGAAGCGAACGTTCAGACGACGACTGATGACGATATCACTGTTCAGACGCATATTGAAACGGGAATAGTCGTTCTTGCGAAGGGTGCTGTTGCCTAAGGAATAACCTACGGAGAGGTTGTAGGACGCAGCATCGTCGCCACCCTGGACGTTGATGCCATAGTTCTGGGAGAAGGCATTCTTGTAGATCTCGTCCGTCCAGTCCGTCTCATTGTGATACTGGTTATAATAGTAGTAGGAAGGATCGCTGTTGAGATACTTCATCTTGCCCAGCATGATAGGATTGGTCTTGCCAGCGAGCAGCTCGGTGGAATAGAGACGATAGTCATCGGCATTCATCATCTGAGGCATCCTGGGAACCAGCTCATAGCGTCCGTTGATGGTGACGTCGATCTTTGTCGCCATCGACTTGTTACGCTTGGTCTTGATAATCAGTACGCCATTGGCAGCCTTGGCACCATAGAGGGCAGTACCATTCTTCATCACCTGCACACTCTCGATGTCGTTGACGTTGAGATTGGCCATCAGACTGTTGAAATAGCCATCGTGCAACATCTCACGCTGATACTGCATATCCATGATGACATCGTCAATGACCACCAGTGGCTGAGCATTGGCATTAAGAGAGCTGATACCCTGAATGAGCATGTTGCTGCCCACGCCAGGGATGCCACCGCGACTGATGCTTCGTACGTCGGCACCCAGTTGCTGGGCCACGAGGGGGGTGATGCTCAGCTCTGAGGTATTGCTGAAATTCGTGGCCTGACTGCTCAGTGTTGCCGAGGTTGTCAGTGAATAATTCTCATGAAAGGTATCACGATACATGCAGCCATCAGCCACGCCACCCTGACCAGAGCGAGTGATAGCCGTCTGCTGCAGGTTGTATCCCTCCACACGCATCATAACCGAACGGGTTTGCTCGGGTACTGACAGCTCATAGCGACCTTTCTCATCCGTCATCGTGGTCTGACGCTGGTTGGCATAGGACGACACGATGACACCAGCCAACGGCTCACCAGTAGCAGCATCGATGACGGTACCAGTCACAGTCACGGTATTCTCTTGTGCTGCCAGCGAAGCAGATGCCAGCAACAGCATGAATGATAATATTGTCTTCTTCATAGCTTATTCTGATTTAGAGGTTCGAGGACGCAGGTAGATGCAGTCGAGATACATCTCACGGGCAAACCTGGCAGTCTCGCGGGCCAGGATATTACAACGTAGCGTCAGGCTGACCTTGATGTCACTCTGGTCATAGTTGCAGGCAGGGAAATGGAATGACTCTGCCAGCACGAGAGTATCGACATGCTCAGGATCGTTCTGGAACTGCACATTGTCGAAATCATACTCCTGAGGCTGCCCCTGCTCGTCAACATAGTTAAGGGTTGCCTTGAACTTACAGGGACGCAAGTCTGGATTGTTCTGATTGCTCACGGCCTTTGGCAACAGCACAGCACAGATATCATAGTCGCCAGACAAGGTATTGTTAATACGGAAAGTGAGGTTCCAGTTCGAGGTCGTGGTACGAGGCACAATCTGCAGATAGGCATTCTCAGAAATGCTGTCGGCCACCTGTCGACGGGCATTATAGGTGCAGTCCTTCTCATTGGTCACCAGCCACGTACTCTCACCCTCAGCCCACAGTTCTGTGAAATAGGTGGTCAGAGGATTGAAAGGCCACTCGTCGACTTTATAGAGCACGCCATTGCTGCATGACACAGCCTCAGCACCATAGAGGATGCCGCCAGCAGCAAAAGGCTGTTGGAACACATGATAGACAGGCTTGCCACTGACCCAAGAACGTCGCCAGTTGAGCCAGGGAACGGAAACAAGGGAGTCGCGAGTGGAATGCTGGTCTGTAAGATTGAATACGGCATCATCGAGCAAGGCACGGTTGGTCCAATACTGCTGGATAGAGTCACGTTTCAATACCGTCTCATCATAGACGAAGTACTTCGTGGCCTGCTCCCAGGCACGTTGCCATCCCTGTGTGGTAGGCACCACCATCCAGTAGGTAGAGTCCTCAGCATTGATGAGGCCTATCCGCTGCAGCATACGATTACGTTCAATGACCACAGAGTCGACATACACAGGGACACCCTCAACGATGCCACTCGACACAGAGGCATCGGCATCGAAATAGTCCTCATCGTACTGACGGAGGTAACTGCCGATAGCACTGAGCTCAGGAATGTCGCACAACGACTCATAGAGATTGTATTCGTAGGGCAACGGACGTTCCACAATATGAAGCACGCCATTCTTCGCATGGATATTGGCCTCTCTGGCGGTAACACCTTCAATGGCACCACTGTTCAGAGTGACATGCTTGGAATTGAGCAATAGCATCCGTTGGTCGACATCCTTCAGGGAGCTCGTAGAACGCGAGATATGGTTCAGCACGAAAAATTTCTCCACGATAGAGTCACCCTGATTGGTCTGTACAAGACTGAGGAGCGAGTCACGATTGAACGTTCCATTGACAGGGGCAACCACCGTGAACGACTGTCCTCCCTGCAGCAACTGGGCATAGCTGACAGCAGTCTTCTTATGCATTCTGAACACCTTGGTCTGCTCAAGCACCTTACAGAAATCAGTCAGCTCCTGACGTTGCTGCATCTGCTCCCACAGACTCAGGCTGGTGCCCGTCTGGGTGCCCTCGTAGTGGTCGTCCCAGTCGGAGCAGGCAGGCACTAGGGCAGCAACAGCACAGCCTAGCGAGCCAGCTACGAGAATTTTCTTTATCTTTTGGGCTATCATAATTTATAAACCTTTTACATATTAACCATAAATACTAATGTGTGTCCTCACCTTCCGGACTGCCGTAGACACTCTTAGGACAAAGCTCTATATAGTCGAACGACCAGTAGCGATCGGGATCGTCGAGTACCTGACGGAAACGCAGGTGATAGGTCTTCTCGCTATCCAGATATTTCGTGGTAAGAATACGACGAAGGGGACTGAGCTGACGCATAGAGTCGTCACCGCCACCAGGGTGCCAGCAGTCCATTGACTTCATGTAGCCACGATTGTGCATGGCCTTGTCGTTGGCCATGTTCTCTTCCTCGTCCTCAGTGTCAGCCTCCCATCCAATGGTAGGATCCTGACCATAGACACGCAGGTCGATAGGTATGCCACAAGGCTCGTTTTCCAGATAGACCTGTACCACACCACGTTCGTCACCAGGGGTATAGCCCAGACGGATCTCATAAGTGCCTGTGGGTACGGGAGGAAGCTTGAACGTCACATCGAACACACCACTGATACAAACGGCATTGGCCTGATAGGACCACCAGTATTCCACATCGCTATGCACACCGACAAAGGTCTCTTTGCTCGTCTTCCAGTCTGTAATATATCCATTCTTGAAGCCCGTGAGGATATCCTCACCATAACGGCCACGGCCATTACAGTTCATGAAATCAGGGCTGAGCACGGTGGCATCAATACGGATACGACGGTTGAGGACCACATCACGCACCTGTGGCGTATAGGCCAGGATGTCGTCAAGGTAGTGATAGACACCATTCAGAGCATTCTGGTCTGAAGAACCGGACTCAGAGGGAGAAAGTACCTTCACACCCTTGATAAACACACCACGTTCAGGACGGTTCTGCACACCACGACGATTGATGAACAATCCTGCGGGAGGACCAGCAAAACGCATGATAGTGCCTGGACACATGGTCTCGTAATATTCCTCAGGATCAATGAGTGAGGTAGTCAGACAACGCTCACGAATGGTACCCGATACCACCCAGCTGTTATACTGCCCCACCCTATTCAGCAAATGATAGCTGACGAAACGGTTCAGGGGGTTACGACGATCACGAGGATTGTCATCATACTGACCGGCATCCTCAGGATAGGTCTCGTCATAGACACGCTTGGCGTATGCCTTCAGGTCATCAAGGTTGTTGATGCCATTTCTGCGATAGACAGAGTCGGGCTCTACGAAAGCCGTATACTTGAAGTAACGCTTGCCCACCCAGAAGGTACGGGTGTAGCTGGCACTACCACTGGTACAACGTTCCATCGTACCCGTATAGACAGAGTCATCGCCACAGGAGTAAGCCTCATCGATATATCTCGTTAAGGAGTCTGCCAGTCCCGTCAGCTGTAACGCCTGTGAGAAGATGGTTAACGTGGAGTCGGCTTCAATCTTATCAGCCAAGAGCATGCTGCTAGAGGTGATAGTATTGTTGATGACGTGAACCACACCATTGGTGACGGAGTCATCACGTTCGAGCACCCGTGAGTTCTTGTTGATAAAATAGACCAGCTTGTTGTTGTTTGTCACGTCACTATCGCTGGACAGCACGATGTAGGCATCGTCCATATTCAGCTCAGGCAGAGCTCCCTCACTGATATCGGTAGTGAAGAAGGCCCCCTTCTTGATGATATGTGTACGGGCCAGTGTGTCGCAGGTCTCGACAGGAATATCGTTGATGGTGGCATAGCCGTGTTTCTCCAGGAAGCGAGCCACACCATCGTTGGTAGGAGCAAACAGTGTGTACTTCAGCAATCCGGCACTGCTGTAAGTGCCATAGGTGGAGAGCATCGAGAAATAAGGAGTACGCTTCAGGATGCCCACAAACTCGCTGAACAGCTCAGGTCGCTCTTCCAGGAACTGTGCAGCAGTGAGCTTGGTAGACTCATAGTAGTTCTCAGGCACGTCGTCGTCGTTGTCTACACAGGCAGTAAAGCCTACAGACAAGCCACACACCATGAGACTGCTTGCGATGAGGTATTTTATGCTTTTGGTTATCATATCTATATATATTAATGTGTAAGAGCTATCTGTTAAGTTCCGAGTCTTCGCCAGTAGTGAAAGCAGGATTCTGCACCAGCAGCGGATTCACCTTCAGCTCGTTCTTGGCATAGGGGAAGTAGATGATGTTGGGATCAGCCAACTTGATCTTGATAGCGTTGACGTTCTCAAGATACTTGCGAGTGCAGAGGTTGATGAGACGAGAGTTGTCACCATCACGACGTGCAAAACGCACAAGGTCGAACCATCGTTTGCCTTCGAAGAGGAACTCACGCTGGCGTTCCTCGAGCAGCAGGTCTTCCATTGCTGCCTTCGAGTCGATATAGTCAGCTTTGTTCAGTGTGCTCGAACGTGTGCCTGCCAATGCATCATTGGCACGTTTGTTCACCACATCGATGAGTTCGAAGGCCTCTCCAAGATCATTTTCGCCACCCCGCTCGATCAAGGCCTCAGCCTTCATCAGGAGCATGTCACTCAGACGGTAGAGAACCCAGTTGGCATCGCCATCTGAACGGAAGGTGCTCGTCAGCTGAAGGTCTTTCTCTGCTGTCACGTTCTGTGTGCTATAGCTCACCTCTGTACGTGCATACTTGGTGATGGCATAACGTGAACTGTTGAGTTCTGCCGATTCGTAGGCTCGTCCATCAGTACGCTTGAACACATTGTTACTTCCTGTTGCCACATCCTTGAACAGGAAGTCAGGAGCACTGAGACGGCCCATCACATCACCGTTGTAGCTATAGTAACTGCTCACCAGGGTGTTCTGCTGACTCTGGGTCCTGTTGAAGTAGAGTTCGAAAATGCTCTCAAACGAGTTGCCCTCTCCAAAGATCTCGTCATAGGCATTGCCACAACGGGTAGAGCCCACTTGTTTTTCGAGTATCATCGGAATGCTGTCTATGAGATCAATATTATTCACATTGCCCTCTCGTTCGAGCATTTCCTTGTATTGCTGACGCTTGTAGTCCACCACGAGGTCGCAATACCTGATGCAGTTGTTCCAGTCGCCATCCCAAAGATAGAGTTCTGCCAACAGTGCGTAGACGGCCCACCGTGTGACCTTGCAAGAGTTCTGATAGGCATTGGGACTGTCGTCCACGTAATAACGACGTACGGCATCGCCCTTGATCTGTTCGAGCGAGACAATCAGCGAGTCAAGCACATCATTGAATGGTGTTGCCGGCAGGATGTATTCCTGTGTGTCGTCGATACTTGGCTGTGTGGTATAAGGCACATCCTTGAAGGTGCGAATCAGATAGAAATAGCAGAGAGAACGCAAGGTGACAGCCTCAGCCACATTGGCACGCATCTCGTCTTCTGTGTAGTTAGGATCGAGAGCCTGCACCATTGGGGCATAGTGGCATACGATGTTGCAGCGATTGATGCACTCATAGAACTTCGACCAGTTGCAATAGGGATTCGAAGGCAGGAGGTTCTCCTTCAGTATCTCGTTCAGGTCATTGGGAATGTTTGGTCCCATTCTCAGGTTGTCGCTTCGTAGCTCACCCCATACGCACATACGCAACAGGGCATCGCTATGCTCCAGGGTCTCGTAGCAGCTGTTCATCACACTCGTCACGTCAGCCTTCTCCGTCCAGTAGTTCTCCAGCACCACATCGTTCATGGGCAAGATGTCCAGGAAGTCAGAGCAGCCCACGTTGACTGTTGCGACAGCACAGCAGACGGAACCAGCAAGTATATAGTGTTTAATGCTTTTGGTAATCATAATCACAAATTCTCATTTATAGGTTAGAACTGAATAGTAATACCACCCGTGAACGACTTGGCCCTTGGGGTCTTGGCACCATCGGTGACGATGCCCATAGAGCCATAGCCCACCTCAGGATCGGCACCCGAGTACTTGGTCAGCACAAAGAGGTTGTTGGCAGAGACATAGAAGCTGAGCTGTGTCAGTCCCCACTTCTTGATTACATTGGGAGCAAGGGAATAGCTGAGCTGTGAATAGTTCAGACGGATAAACGAGCCATCTTCCACGAAGCGGTCGCTACCCAGATAGTTGTATCCCGTCTGTCGCAGGGCACGAGGGATCTCCGTAATGTCACCCTCCACACGCCACCGCCAGTTGACGGCACGACTCTGGTTGTTGTTGTCGTACATCTTCTCCACTTCCATACGAGCCGAATTGATGATCTTGTTACCATAGCGGAAGTTAAACTGGTTGTTCCACGTCAGACGTCCGTAGTGGAGCTTGAAACCGAAGCCACCAGTGATCTTTGGCAGTGACGATCCCAGGTAGACGATATCCAGTTCGTTGATCTGTCCATCGGAGTTGATATCCTCATAGATGGCATCACCACCACGGAACTCATAGTTCACGCTACCTGCACAGAACATCATAGGCTTGGTCATCTGGTTCTCGTCGAGGATGACGATGCCATCCTTGTCGCGAGCCACAGGAGCATTAGGACCACTGACGCCAGGTATCTCATTGGGTGTATAGTCGCTATACTGGTAGACACCCTTGTAACGGAATCCGTAGATACTTCCCATTGCCGTGTTCAGTTCCACACGAGAGAGATAAGAGCCGTTGGAACGGTTGAACTCATTATTAAGGCTTGCCAGACAGGTCTCGTCCATTGCCGTGATCTGGTTCTTGTTGTTGGCGAAGGTGATATTGAAGTCAGCAGCAAATTTTCCTGCCCTGATAATCCTGTCGCCATTGAGATTGAACTCCCAGCCTATGTTCTTCATGTCGCCAACGTTCTGATAGGCCAGCGAGCTATAGCCCGATGAGGTAGGAATGCCTCTACTGGCCATCAAGAGGTCGGTGGTGTACTGCCAGTAGAACTCGATGTTACCATTGATGCGGTCGTTCCACAGTCCGAAGTCAGCACCAATGTTATAGGTTTCCTTCTGTTCCCATTTCAGGTTCTTCAACTGGATATTCTGTGGATAGACACTACCTGAACCCAGATAGCCCGAACCGTTGCGATACTTGCTGAAGTAGAGGCCCTCAGCTCCTGGCTGTCTGCCTACGATACCCCAGCCTGGACGTATGGAAAGCATGGAGATGAAGGGCAGTGCCCCCTGGAACCAAGGTTCCTTACCGATGTTCCACCTCAGAGACAAAGCAGGGAAGTTACCCCATCGCTGGTCGTCACCAAACTTGGTCGATCCGTCACGACGTACGGAGAAGTCGGCCATATAACGGCCTTTGTAGGCATAGTGGGCAGAATAGGTGAAATAGATGCTTCGCCACTCGCCACTGCCTGTCGACATATCTGTGATGATACCCTCAGCAGCCGTGCTCTGGATTGTACCACTGGGAGAGCCCCACGATACGGTGTTCTGAGATGACGAGTTTCCACTGGTGAGCTGTCCACGCAGCATCATCGTCAGCGAGTGGTCGCGATTGGCAAAGACAGGGGTGTAGGTCAGTGTGTGGGTCGTGGTCACACCAAGACTCTTCGATGAACTGGCAGTGGTACGGTTGCTCTGTTTGCCATCCGTATCGTTCCAGCCCGTAGTGCTCAGTGAGAGCGGCATGAACTGGTCCTCATATCTATTAAAGATGTTGAACACCACCTTGCCTTCGTAGTTGAGACGGGAATGTTCGTTGTCGATGCTCAGGAGGTCGTAGCGCAACTTGAACTCTGGAGTGATATTATAGCTCGTCTCATTGTTCTTTGCCAGATGGGCCAGTGCCACAGGATTCTTGTGGTTCAGCTGATCGCGAAGTGCCTGACTCACTGTTGGCAGCATCGAATAGTAGTCGTCCTGGTCTACGCCATTCTTATCCTGCTCGTAGATAGAGAGGTTAGGCATGCGGACATAGGCAATCGACAGGAGGTCGCCATTGTTTTTCTTGTTCTTTGTATAGGTCAAGGCGATGTTAGTCTCGATCTTGATACGGTCACTGACGAAATAGTCGAGGTTGACACGCGAGGTGAAGCGATCGAGCTGCTGTTCGATGATAGAGCCCGTCTCATGGTCGTAGCCGGCACCAATACGGAAGTGGGCCTTCTCGCCACCACCACTCAGAGCCAGATAGTGGTTCTGTCGCCAACCGGTCTTCTTCACCTGTTTCAGCCAGTCGGTATTGTTGTTGTACATCTCATATTCAGCAAACGAGGGGTTGTAGTTCAACTCCTGGATATTGCTGGCCACATCGCTCATGGCAGGATTGAAATATTCCTCTTTGAGCAGCATGGTGTACTCGTCACCATTGAGCAGCTTATAGCCATTGGGCTGATAGGTGCCAGTGAGACGGAAGCTGTAGTTGACACGGGTCTTACCACGAGCACCACGTTTGGTCTTGATCTCGATAACACCATTCGAGCCCTGCGAGCCCCAGATGGCAGTTGCAGCAGCATCTTTCAGCACGGAGATGCTCTCGATATCCTCTGGATTGACGTTGAGCAGCTCTGCGAATTTCTCTTCGTTGGCACTGGAGAAGTCGAAGTCGTTGGTATTGGTTTCCCAGACGTTGCCATCCACCACGATGAGTGGCTCGCTGCTGCCATTGATACTCGACACACCACGCAGACGCATGCTGGTGCCACTACCCAGGTTACCTGAGTTGGCCACGATGTCAAGTCCTGCGATACGTCCCTGCAAAGCCTCATCGACAGTAGTCATGGAAAGTCCTTCGAACTCAGACATCGAGATGCTCTGCTGGGCAGTAGAGATCTCATCGACAGGGATGGAAAGACCTGAGCCACCAGAACGTTTCTTTGAGGTGATCGTGACCTCCTTGATCTGTGTGGCATCCTGTAGGGTCACCTTGAAATGCTTTTTGTTGAAGGGCAGGACAACGGTCTTGGCACCTACATAGGTGATGCGCAGCTTATCCTTGGGATTCTTCAGTTTGAACGAGAAGTTACCACTCATATCCGTCACAGCGGAAGCCACGATACGGTTGGCAGCATCCAGCTCCACTACATTGGCCATCATCACTGGGCCATAGGCATCGCTCACCGTTCCACTGATGATGTCGCCAGCCTGCTGTGCTACGCTAACCGACAAATGGAAGATGATAAATGCAAAACTTATCAGTAGTCTCTTTGTTTTCATAACACTCAATTTTCAATTAGCAATGGTTCGTCGATAAGGTGAATCACAGCAGACGACGATGTTTCGATATTCGTTGCACGAGAGGCATCGGTATTGTTATACTGGAACTCACGTGCCATCAGATTAAAGAGACGAGGATCAGCAGTCTGCACCTTGCGGGTGTTGCCAGCATGGTCTTTGAGTGTGATCCCGTCTGCAGTCAGGGTTGCACTGACACGATAGAAGCGTTCTGTGGCAGGGTCGATGACGGCTGTCTCAAAATCGCCACTCTCTTCTTCTGCTCCAATGAACAGGGCATTGTCCTGGATGTGATACTTCACAAAGTTCACAATCTGCAGGGAGTCTCGCGACTTGGCCAGCAGATTTCCTGCCTCCTCATAGGCATCCACCTTCTCCCACGACGACAGCTTGCCCATGTCCTGCAGACGCTGGATGCTCTCGTTGGTAGGCACATAGATGGAATAATGATAGGTATTGAAGGTCGAGATATTCTGTCCGGCAGTGGCATTACGCTTGTTGTGAATCAGTTCGAAGATACCGCTACCATCCATCAGTTCGAGGAATTTCGAGAATTCCTCGTGCTGTGCCAATACGTCACGAACGGTCTGTCGTGTACCCATAATAGGTTCTGCATCAAGGATATAGCTCTTACCATTGCCACCTTCCGTCTGATCGTAGATATAGCTAACGGCAGCAGGCTGTCCTTCGTTGGTCTGATAACTGCCTTCTACCGTCATACCTCCAGCTCCCAGTTGTGCATTCTTCACCAGAATCTCAGTACCTCCCTTGGTACGATAGTAGGTATGTCCGTCTTCCACATTACCTATAACGATATGTGTGTCAAGGATATCCTTCAGTCGATTGCGGATGGTATTATAATCCGTAACCTTCTCAATAGAATCTCCTAGCTCACCCGTCTGTGGGTCGTAGTTCCACAGACTGGCCCATACACGTTCCTGCTTGTTCACCTTCGAGGCATCGTAATGGAATCGCATCAGCTGTGTCTGGTTCTTGCCGTAAGAGCAGGGATCGACATACTGCAGCATGGCCTGATTGGTGGGGATGAAGAAGCTGTAGTAGGAGTTGAGCGAGTTCAGATAGACATTATACTGCAACTGCTCGATACCCCAGTAGAGGATGCGCATCGTCTCGTTGATCAGGGCAGGGAAGCTAACACTGACATAGGCCGTTGGCGAGTAGACACGATTGGTCAGGTAGATGGCACCATTGCATCCCAGCCACACACTGTCGATAGCCTCCTCTACCACACCCATTGGGTCGTTGGCATCGTTGAGGATGGTCTGGAACTTGGAAGGTACACTGCCAATGAACGAAGACAACATATTATTATTGATGAGTTTCGAGATGACATCGTCAGGCACATTGTCCCACGAACCGTAATAGTCGCGAAGCACCTTGCCTGCTCCCTCGTTCCAGTACTCGTTCAGAGCCTGGTCACTGGGCACCATCATCACTGCCATATCCCGTTGCATCACGATGTTACCATCCTGGTCGTTCAGGCCGGCATAGTAGGCATTCCACTCGGGGTCGAACTTCAACTCACCATTAACGGGTCCTCTGTCTGGAGTCTGGTTCAGTGCACGTCCTCCCTGTGATTTCTCTGAGAAGAAACGCTTCTGATAGACGGTATCCACCTGTGTGCCATACAGATAATTATATTGTGTCGTGGTGGCTTGGTCGAGAGGATATGGTGCGCAATAGCGTTCCAGCAGATGATTGAACAGACTCACATTGGGTTTCCGTCTGAGCAACTCTGCCATATTGGGCAACGGGGTGATCACCTCTCCCATCTTATGGATGAAGCCGTTGGAGCACTTGATATTGGGCTGTTCCACCTGGACGCCATTGATACTGGCATCGCCAGCCTGTCGCTGGGTGGTATGGTTGTAGATGAAATCATAGTCGGCATTGGTGATACGCTTGTTCACGAGCTGTTTCTCGATAAACTGCACCAGGGGCACTGTCGAGTTGTCCATCATACACACCATGTTCTTGCCAGCCTCGCGATGCCTACGCCAATAGGGATTGTCAGGCATCTGAGCGGGCTGTAGCACAGGCACAGAGTCGTAGGGAGTGCTGGAGGCAAAACGTCGCATGGCCTCACCCTCGCGAGGAGGATTACCCTCCACACTGGGCAGGCTGCCAAGCTGCATCGAGTTGTCCATCATGCTGCCGAAGAGCAACAGTTTCTTTTGCGATGTCGACAGCTGCTCGTAACTGCCAGCACCCCATGGGTTGTTTTGGTAAAACCTGCCGTAGGCCTCGTCATCAGCCACGAACAGCGTCTTCGATCCCGTCTTGGCCAGCACATCCTGGTAGCCAAGATCCTTAATCATGCGAACTGTGTTGGTGTAGTTGCCCTGTTCGTCCAGCCAACTGTAGATACTGGCTCCCCAACCCTCAGGGGTTCGTTCATCCAGGTCATACTGGCTGCACGAGGTCACGGCACTTCCACCTGCCAACAGTAGGCCCATCACAGCAAGCATATATTGCCTGCCGTGACGACAGATCTGTTTTTGGGTTTTCATACTTTTGTTGATCATTTAACTTGTTTTCGAATTCTGATGCAAAGATAATAAATATTTTTAAATATACATTAAATAAAATGTCCGATGTACTTATTATTATGGCGACAGCACTTTTCTATTTGTGCCATTTTGTTTCGGAAATGTCACATACGGGGGAAAAACCACGTTTTAGTCAGGCATATTAGGTACTGGATTAACTATTTGTAACAAAAAAAGAAGATGAAAACGGTTTGGAAGAGAAAGAAAAACATCACAGAAAACCACAGAAAAAAGAGCATCGTACGAGGACGGGTTCGAGACGGAATTTTTGCTACCATACTAGGGAAATATTTTTTCCTAGTTAGGGAGATAGTTTTTCCTCGCCTTGTAGCATTGGAATCGAGAAAAAGGATTTCCTGTTTTTAGAGAACGAGATGGCTTCATATCCTGCCTATTATATATAAAGATGTGTAAAAGAATATCTTTGCCAAAAACAGGATAATTGTACATGTGAGACGAGAAAAAGTGTAATTTGTACCCCAGAAAATCACAAAACGGATGGAAAGACTTGCACAATCCAATCTTTTTTCGTACCTTTGTGCTCGCTAGCAACGACTGCTATCCTGACTAATTACGAACTTTATACCTGACAAGAAGATGAAACGACTTTTCTACCTGACAATCATCGCCACAGCCATGAGCATTGGTACTGCCAATGCACAGTCATGGACTGCCGACAATGGCAACGGCACGTTCACAAATCCCCTCTTCTATGATGAATTCTCAGACCCCGACATCCTGCGGGTTGGTGACGACTATTATCTGGCTGGCACTACTATGCATGCTGTGCCCGGACTGGTCATCCTGCACAGCAAGGACCTGGTAAACTGGGAGAATGTCAGCTATTGCTTCGACCGCTTTGACTTCACTGACAATCGCTTTGCACTGAAAAACCATGAGGAGATATATGGACAGGGCATCTGGGCTCCTTGCATCCGCTATGCCAACGGACAGTTCTACGTCTACTCCAACGTCAACGGAAAAGGCCTGCAATGCTATACTTCCAAGAATATCGAGGGACCGTGGGAGCACCACAACATGAAGCGCAAC
This sequence comes from Prevotella sp., assembly GCA_024684515.1. Lineage (GTDB taxonomy): Bacteria > Bacteroidota > Bacteroidia > Bacteroidales > Bacteroidaceae > Prevotella. Next base: position 29,224 of record JAIKWS010000035.1, on the reverse strand, counting down.
ATCTACGACCTGGGCGTTCTCTTCGACGATGATGGCAAGGTATATGCCATTCATGGCTACGGCACCGTGAAATGTACTGAACTAGAGCCAGATATGAGCGGACCCAAGGAGGGTACCGAACGTGTCATCATACCTGAGGGCAATGGTGTGGGAGAAGGGCATCACATGTATAAGATCAACGGCATGTACTACCTCATCTCAACTGACTACCGTCCCAATGGTCGCACACTCTGCTCTCGTTCGAAGAGCATCTGGGGACCCTATGAGACCCGTGTGATTACTGCTGATGAAACGTATGGCTATCATGCTGCATCACTGACGCAAGTGCCTAGAGGAGAGAAATATCGCATCGGACAGGATGGTACGAAGTTCGCACTTGGCCCTCTCGACAAGGATGCCACAGCAGCAACAAATGCCCATCAGGGCGGTATCGTACAGGCTACAGACGGCACATGGTGGGCTCTGTTCATGATGGATTTCCACAGCATCGGACGTACCGTTTGCCTGATGCCCATGACGTGGGAAGACGGATGGCCTATGGTGGGCTTCAAAGGCAACTACGGACGTGCACCTCGCACTTGGTTCAAACCCGGCACGACGCATGGACACTATGCCGTCGGAAAGGAACCCACGGAAAAGCCTCACGGACCCTATGTACGATCAGAAAACTTCGACGGCAAGCAACTAGGACGCATCTGGCAGTGGAACCACAACCCCGAGGAGAAGATGTGGAGCCTGAAGAAGGGTAAGCTACGTCTCAACTCCATGCCTGCCGAACAACTTATGTGGGCTCGCAACACACTGACGCAAAGGGTGATAGGACCAAAGAGCATCACAACTGTCGAGTTGAACGTCAAAGGACTGAAAGATGGCGATGTATCTGGACTTGGCAATATCAACGTTCCCTGCTCGTGGATAGGCATTTTCAAGAACGGCAAGGAACTGACACTCAGATGTTTCGAACAGCTGACCAACGACACCATCGATGTGCCTGTCAGTCTGACTGACGGAAAGATCTGGCTGCGTAGCATTGGCGACTACGACAACGACCAGGCTCAATATGCCTATTCTACGGATGGCACCAACTACCAGACACTGGGTCGTATGATGCCCCTCTCCTATCAGCTCATCTCCTTCCAGGGGTCACGTCATGCCCTTTTCGCATTCAATATCACAGGGAAGAACGGAGGCTATGCTGAGTTCGACAATTTCACTGTCGAAGAACCCTGCGCAGACCGGTCTGGAAATATACCCTTCGGAAAGACCTTCCGCATCATCAACAAGGCCACTGGCCGTCCTGCCGTCTGCGATCCTCACGGACTGCTCTACGACACCCGTGCCAACGACAAGAGTCCTCGTACCCAGTTCCAGCTCATCGACTGCGGACAGGGAATGGTATCACTCAAGTGCGTAGATGGACGATACATCAAGGTCTATGGAGAGGGACTCGCTGGCGACGTCCGTTTCACCAACGACCCCAAGGAGGCTGAGAAATTCCTGTGGCAGGACTATCTCTATCAGGACTTTATGCTCTACTCACTGCGCAACCATCGCTATATCGGCAAGAGCCCCACAACGGGAAGTCCCTACTCCATGGACTATCCTGGTGCCGACCCTGCCCGTCGTAATGGTGCCGTACTGCACTGGGAGCTCTGCGAATAGTTTTCCCACTGCCCAACCTAAAGACGATGTCCCGCATGTTGCGTTGCCAACGCAACACCCCACCCGTCACATCGTCACACAATTTGGATTACCCCGTTAACGGCATATTACATCTGCCTATTGACCTAAGCAAAGTCAAAAGATATCGAGAAAGAATGACAGCAGACATTGCCATCTACACACTCACCTCTGCTCTACACGATGAGCAAGCCATCGCTCAGGAGACAGAATCTTTCCTCGGAAGCATAGATATCAACTACTGCTTCCGAGGTAGTGATTATAGCGACTACGGCAGCCATCCTCTTTGTCTGATCTATATACGAACAGGAGGCACGGAAGGCATCTTCAGACAACTGCTCCCTCAGTTGCTGGAGAAATCAAGACAGCCTTTCTACCTACTGACATCAGGCAAGAACAATTCCCTGGCTGCATCGATGGAGATTCTCTCCTATCTACGCCAACACCAGACGAAGGGAGAGATCATTCATGGAAGCAGAACCTATATTAGCCAGAGAATCAGCATGTTGAGACAACTCAGCATAGCCAGGCAAAGACTCCACAGCATGCGGCTGGGCATCATTGGAAAGCCATCCGACTGGCTCATCGCCAGTGATGTTGACTACGACATAGTGAAAGCAAAGACAGGAATAGAACTCGTGGACATCCCCATACAGCAACTCCTAGCTGCTATCGGGGGAAACGCAAAGGAAGGGATTGCTGGTGCCAATCATATCTACGAGACATTGAAAACACTTCTCCAACAGTACCAGCTGCAAGGATTCACACTACGATGCTTCGATTTGCTCACATCAGCAAGGAGCACGGGATGCCTGGCACTGGCAAAGCTAAATGCAGAGGGATATATTGCTGGTTGCGAGGGAGATATACCTGCCATGCTCACTATGGCTATTGCCCACTCTCTCTTTGACATCTCTGGCTTCCAGGCCAATCCAGCATCCATTAATACAGAAACTGGAGAGATGGTATTTGCCCACTGCACCATCCCACTCAACATGGTAGAGCACTACGAGCTAGACACGCATTTTGAATCAGGCATCGGCATTGGCATTCGTGGATACATGAAAGAGGGACCGGTCACCATTTTCAAGGTTTCTGCAGATCTTTCCAACCACTTCATTGCCGAAGGCCAGTTGCTTCGCAACGAAGCAGAACCCAGTCTCTGCCGGACACAACAAGTCATCCTGCTCTCAAACTCCAGTCAGGCAAACTATTTCCTCACCCGTCCCATTGGCAATCACCACATCATCCTACCAGGACATCATAAGAATCTGCTAGAGCTTCTTTTTTAGTCTCCTTCCAACTACACTCAAGACAAAAAACAAAAAATGCGTTCACAAATACTAATTGCGAACGCATTTTCATTATCTATTTCCCAGATTATCAAGTTAACCAAGAGTATTTAGGAAATCCAGAAAGGTCTTGAGCACATAGTTTCTCAAAGACCTATAGACCGGTTTACTTTGCGTAGAGAGCTACGATAGTCTCGTACTTCTCCTGCTTGCCAGAAGTCTGCTTGGGCTCACCAATCTTCTTACCATACTCGTAAGCCTGCTCCAGACTGAGCTTGCCATCCTCGAAATCCTTGCCTACACCAGCATCGAACGAAGCATAACGTTCCTTCTTCATCTTTGGAAGCTCGCTGTTCTCCAGGATGTCAGCAGCATTCATCAGGGCACGGGCCATAGCATCCATACCACTGATATGAGCGATGAACAGATCCTCCAGGTCAGTAGAGTTACGACGGATCTTAGCATCGAAGTTGGTACCACCATTGCCAAGGCCACCATTGCGGATAATCTCCATCATAGCCTGTGTCAGCTCATAGTTGTCGATGGGGAACTGGTCAGTATCCCATCCATTCTGAGCATCACCACGGTTGGCATCGATAGATCCCAGCATGCCAGCATCAACGGCACATGCCAATTCGTGCTCGAAGGTGTGGCCAGCCAAGGTAGCATGGTTCACCTCGATATTCACCTTGAAGTCCTTATCCAGGTTGTGGGCACGCAGGAATCCGATAACGGTTTCTGTGTCCACGTCATACTGGTGCTTAGAAGGCTCCATGGGCTTTGGCTCAATGAGGAAGGTACCCTTGAATCCCTTGGCACGAGCATAGTCGCGAGCCATTGTCAGCATGGTTGCCATGTGCTCTTTCTCACGTTTCTGATCAGTGTTCAGCAGACTCATATAGCCCTCACGTCCACCCCAGAACACATAGTTGGTACCACCCAGCTTGATGGTAGCATCGATAGCATTCTTGATCTGAACAATAGCACGAGCCACAACGTCAAAGTCAGGGTTGGTAGAAGCACCATTGGCATAACGCTTGTTGCCAAACACGTTAGCAGTACCCCAGAGCAGCTTGATGTTGGGGAACTGCTTCATCTTCTCCTGAGCATAGTCAGTGATAGCCTTCATACGAGCCTCGTACTCCTCGACGGTAGCACCCTCTTCAACGAGGTCCACATCGTGGAAGCAGAAATATTCGATACCCAGCTTGTCCATAATCTCGAAGCCTGCATCCATCTTATCCTTGGCACGTTGCACAGCATCGGCAGCCTTATCCCACTCGTAGCTACGAGTCTGACCACCAAACTGGTCTGCACTGGCTCCACCCAGTGTGTGCCACCAGGCCATAGCGAACTTCAGCCAGTCCTTCATCTTCTTTCCCATCACGACCTTCTCAGGCTCGTAATAGTGGAAAGCCATAACATTCTTACTGTCCTTTCCCTCGAAAGGAATTTTACCGGTAAACGGGAAATACTCTTTTGCCATAATTAATTGTGTTGTTAAAAATGATATTAATAAATGTGTTACAAATTCTTGTTCAATGTCTCCTTCCAGCGAGCATAAGCCTCCGCATAAGCAGCACGGTCTGCCTCCTTTGGCTCAATCACCTGCAGTTTCTCCAAAGTAGCAAAAGCCTCGTTGTGATCAGCATAGATGCCAGCTCCCATACCTGCACCCTTGGCAGCTCCCACAGAACCGTCAGTCTCGTAAAGTTCGATGGTGGCACCACTGACACCTGCCAGTGTATCACGGAAGAGAGGTGAGAGGAACATATTGGCCTTGCCGGCATGGATCTTCTTGATATCCATACCCATCTGCTGCATAATCTCCATGCCATAGCAGAAAGAGAACACGATACCCTCCTGGGCAGCCCGTACCAAGTGCGGACGAGCATGTTTGTTGAAATTAATTCCGTGGATGCTGCATCCCAGTTCCTTATTCTGCAACACACGTTCAGCACCATTGCCAAAAGGCATGATACATACGCCATCACTGCCGATAGGAGCCTGAGCAGCCAGATCGTTCATCTCAGCATAGCCCATGTCAAAAGTCACGTTACGATGCATCCAGGCATTCAGGATACCCGTACCATTGATACAGAGGAGCACCCCCAGACGAGTGTTGTCAGCAGCATGATTGACATGTGCAAAAGTATTCACTCTCGACATAGGGTCATAGTTCACCTCACCCAGCACACCATAGACCACACCACTGGTTCCTGCCGTGGCAGCAATCTCACCAGGTTCAAATACATTCAGCGACAGAGCATTGTTTGGCTGATCACCACCACGATAGGTAATTGGTGTTCCTGCCTTCAGTCCCAGTTCTTGGGCAGCAGTCTCACAGACCACACTCTGCTCGGAGAAGGTTGGCACAATCTCAGGGATAAACGAAGAGGGGACACCATAATAGTCAAGCAGGAACTTAGCAACGCTATTCTCCTTGAAGTCCCAGAACATTCCCTCACTCAGTCCGCTCACAGTAGTATTGGGCACACCACTCAGTCGCATTGCCAGATAGTCACCAGGCAGCATCACCTTATATATATTATTGTATATAGATGGCTCATTCTCTTTCACCCATGCCAGTTTAGCAGCAGTAAAATTACCTGGGGAATTCAGCAAATGACTCAGGCATTGTTCTGCTCCCAGCTCTTTGAAGGCTTTCTCACCATAGGGTACTGCACGAGAATCACACCAGATGATGGCAGGACGCAAAGGATTCAGTTCCTTGTCCACGCACACTAGCCCGTGCATCTGGTATGAGATACCGATAGCAGCTATCTCCTCACCTTTCACATGGCCCTCAGCCATAATCTTCTGCAGAGCCAGCTTGGCATACTGCCACCACGAATCGGGCTCCTGTTCTGCCCATCCAGCCTTCACTGCCTTTATGGGAGCTTCCTTCTCTGGAAAGAAGGCAGAAGATACGCACTTGCCACTATCGGCATTCACCAATGATGCCTTGACAGAAGAGCTGCCGACATCGAATCCTAATAAATATCTTGCTAACATAAAAATTTTGGTTTATCATTATTAATACGTTTGAACCGCAAATTTCCCTATTTTTTTTGTAATATGCAAGTAAAAATGAAAAAAAATCTTTTTTTTTACTTTATTTTGTGCTCAATTAAAATATTTTTCATACCTTTGCATGTTGTAATCGATTAACAGCTTATTAAACAAAATTCATATATGAAGAAAAAAATCCTGATTCTAGATGACAAGGAGACCATTGCCAAGGTCCTTTCCATCTATCTCATGAGCGACTATGAAGTGCAATGGCTGCCAGACGGTCTTCAAGGAGTTAAATGGCTACAGGCAGGCAACACCCCTGACCTGATTATCTCAGATATCCGCATGCCAGGCATGCGCGGTGATGACTTCCTGGAATGGATTAAGCAGAACGAGCTGTTCCGGCACATACCCGTCATCATGCTGTCGAGCGAGGATTCCACAAGTGAACGAATACGTCTCCTGGAGATAGGTGCCGAAGACTATATCGTGAAGCCTTTCAACCCGATGGAGCTCAAAATCCGAGTAAAAAAGATATTGCCAAACTAGCAACAGAGCGGAAGGAGTGATAGATTATGATAGGTGTCGTTTATTTGGGAAATAACCCTCAGACAGAAGAATGCCTGAAATACTTACCTGGTCGTCAGGTCAAAGTTGTAAGGAACTACATGGAGGCTGCCGAGGTTTGCAAGCCACATTCTCAAAAAGAACATTTCATCCTATTCTATGAGAAGAATGTCCGGAATGAGGATATAACAGCCATCACCTACTTACACAAGAACTGCGAGGGTATATACATTATTCTATTAACTGATAATCTGACCGAGGAAGAGCGGAAAGAATATCAGCGCTGTGGTATTAATGATACCCTTAGCCCCAAAGCTTCGGTTTCCGAACTCAACAAGAAGCTGATGTTCATCAGCGACCGTGAAAGCATCCTCTTCGACACCCAGGTTTCCAAAAAGAGAATCCTGAAATTTGAGATTCCTGTATGGAAGCGTCTTTTCGACATCATATGCTCATCTCTGGGTATCGTCATACTATCGCCAATACTGCTCATTACGGCCATTGCCATCAAATTGGAGAGTAAAGGGCCTGTACTGTTCAAATCAAAACGAGTGGGAACCAACTACAAGATTTTCGACTTCCTGAAATTCCGCTCAATGTACATCGATGCGGAGGATCGACTGAAAGAGCTCAGCAAATCCAACAACCAGTATGCTGAACATCATGAGGGAGAACAGGAAGAAAGCAAGGCAACCATCACGGCTCCCCTTGGTACAGAAGCAGAAATGACTATGATGGAGATGGGCCAGGAGTCAAGCATGCTCATAAGTGATGACGAGACCATGCTCGTGGGCGATGACTATGTAATGGCCGAGAGCGATTTCAACAAACTGAGAGAAGAAGAGAACAACAATGCCTTCGTGAAGATTGAGAATGACCCCCGTGTCACGAAGGTTGGTAAGTTCATTCGTAAATACAGCATCGATGAACTGCCACAGCTTTTCAACATCCTGAAAGGTGACATGTCGGTCGTCGGTAACCGTCCCCTACCCCTCTATGAGGCAGAGAAGCTAACATCCGACAACAGCATCGACCGCTTCATGGCACCAGCAGGACTGACGGGACTCTGGCAGGTCGAGGAACGCGGAAAGGGAGGAAACATGTCAGCTGAGGAACGCAAGCAGCTCGACATCACCTACGGCCAGACCTACAACTTCAAACTAGACATGAAGATTATCTTCCGCACCATATTCTCATTCGTACAAAAAGAAAATGTTTAAAAAGCTATATAAAAAGGAATCATGAAAGCGTGTCTACGAAAACTCATTGCAGCATCTCTGATGACATTTGTCGTTACAGGGGTGTCTGCACAGTCAAGGGCAGACGACAGCGGAATTAGCGCTGGCTTCTTTGACTCAAGTGTGGAAAAAGACATTTATTTCTCTACTTTTAAGCTGCCACCACTTGCAGTATTGTTCGAGAATGCCAAGTCCAACCCAGACATCTTAAGTCTGGCAAAGGCTCAGGAGATTGCACAGGCAGAGGTGGTAAAGCAAAAGAAACACATTTTCTCCTATATCTATGGCCATGCCAGCTATAGCTATGGTAAAACCGACATGTGGAGCAATGGTTCCGACACCTACTCCCCCCTGTTCCAGCAGTTTCAGGGACATGAGCAGAGCTATTGGAACGTAGGTGTAAACCTGAACGTTCCTTTGGAGGATGTGCTGGACCTTGGCGCATCGGTAAAGCGTAAGCGTTTGGAGGTCGAGCAGGCACAGATTAAAAAAGATGCAGCATACGACCAGCTTAAATTGCAGATTGCAACCCTCTATGTAACAATCACCAATAATCTCACTGCTTTAAAGACTGCAGGTGAGAATGCCGCCATTTACCAAGGTGCTAGTGCTTTGAATGAACGTCAGTTCCAACATGGAAATTTTGAGATAGAAGACTATGCATGGACTGGGCAACGTAGTCAAGGCGCAGTAGACAGATATCAACAGCTGTTGACCCAGATTACCATTGACATTATTACATTAGAGATTCTAACGCATACCCCCATCATCACCAACACGACCACAGAAATCACACTGGATGAAGATGTGCAGAAATCACAAAAGCAGATTGAAAAGGAGAATCGAGAGGTGGAGAAGCGTATCAAGCAAGCTGCAGAAGAAGAAATGAAACGAGAGGAGGCAGGAGCAAAAGCTGCAGCCAAACAGCAAAAGGAGGCAGAAAAAGAAGCCAAGAAAGCAAACAAGCAATAAACCATCAAATAGAACTTAAACACCATCAGCTATGGATATTTTTAGATATATAGTAAGGTTTTTGTATAAAATAAGATGGTATCTTATCATCTTACCAGTTATCGCCCTGATTATCGCATGGTTCATGACACGTAATATGGAGCGAATTTACGATGCCAACACCACCATCTATACAGGAATGATTACAGGATATAATATTGAAGGCAATGGCTATGGCGGTTCTAATGCCCAAACTAATATCACCAATCTCATGTTGATTATTCAGACCGATAACACCATCCATGAGGTTGCTCTTCGCTTGTTTGCCCGTTGTATGCTTTATGGCAATCCCAATAAGGACAATAACTATATTTCTGCTGAGCACTTCCGCCTTTTGGCTGCTGGTGTTCCTGCCGATGTGAAGGCACTCATTCAGAACAATGAGGATGATTCCTATGGACGATTGAAAGCATACGAAAAACCTTCGCAGGACAACTACCTTTACAACCTATTGAATCACCATCCCTATTTCAGCGTCAGTAGTATAACAAGCAGGCTAAAGGTTCTTCGTTTGGAGGAAAGTGACATTATTGATATCGCCTATTCAGCAAATGACCCAGGCATCTGCTACAACACACTTGACATTCTTAACAAGGTTTTTGCTCGTCAGTATCAAGGACTTCGTTACGGAGAGACACAGAATGTCATCAAGTTTTTTGAGCGTGAAGTGGCTAAATTGAGCAAAGTGTTGAATACCGCAGAAAATGATCTTATCACCTACAATATTCGCCACCGCATTATCAATTATGAAGAGCAAACCAAGCAACTGACCATACTTGATATGAACCAGCAAACGGCAGAAAACGAACTCCGTAAAAATTTTGCTACTACCGAGGCTCTTATTAATTATTTAAAGCAACAGCTCGGCAACCGTCAGAAACTGATTGAGTCAAATGAGCAATTCACTGCCCTCGTTCGAGACATTTCCCGTTTGCAATCGCGTATTGCCAACCTCAAATTGATGAACAGTGAGAACAGTGGCAATAATTCAGAAGCACAACTTGAGTTAGCAAAGGCAGAACGCGAGCTTGCTTTAGCAACGGATGAAATCAAACGGTACACAGCAGAAATTGAGGCAGCAACCTACAATACGGACACCGGCATAAAAGCGACAGAGCTCATTGGCCGTTGGTTAGATCAAGTTATCCTTTTAGAACAAACGAAAGCTGAGCTAGGAGCCTACGAGTTAATGCGTGCAAAACTTGATGATCAATATAAGTTCTATTCTCCACTCGGAGCTACTATTGATCGAAAGGCGCGCCACATTGGATTTATCGAAGGCAACTATATGGAAATGTTGAAAGCATTGAACTCAGCCCGCCTACGCCAACGCAATCTTCAGATGACAACAGCCTCACTGCGAGAACTGAACCCGCCTGTATTTCCATTGAATGCACAGCCTACCAATCGCATGATGATTCTCCTAGGTGCCTTCATGCTGACATTCTTTATGACCGCACTCTACTTCTTCATCATCGAGATGCTCGACCGTACCCTACGCGATCGTATGCGTTCAGAACGCATCACTAAAGTTCCTGTTATGGGCTGCTATCCAAAAGAAAGCACAATGCGCTATCGCCGTTTCAACAAGACCATCAGCGACATGGCTCTTAAACAGCTTAGCAAAGCTTTGCTCCCCTATTTCAAGCAAGGTCAGCAAAATGTTCTCAACCTTCTTTCTACAGACTCTGGCAATGGCAAAAGCCATATTGCAGAAGAGCTGGAGAACTATTGGTTGAGCATTGGTTTACAGGTGCGTCGATTTACCTACGACGAAGATTTTTTGGCAGACGATAGTCGTTACATTCTAGCAAAGGACATTAAGGATATCTGCCCGGACATCATGCCTGAAGAAATAGCTATCATCGAATATCCAAATCTTGATGACAATTCTATTTCACCAGATTTGCTCAACATGGGCACAGTCAATCTGATGGTTACTCGTGCAAACCGTACTTGGAAAGATGTTGACCAGAAAGCATTGAAGGAACTAGAGGCTCGTTTGGATGAAGAGCATAAGAAAACATTGTTCATGTACCTTACGGAGGCTCAACGATATGCAGTAGAGGAGTTTGTAGGCCAGCTACCGCCTTACACCAAGTTCAACAACTTCGTCTATCGCATATCTCAGCTTGGCTTAACCGCAACAGAAAACAATCGGGCAAAATAGCATCTAAGATGAGCAGCACGGTGTTCAGGACATCTACAAGCGAACCTTTAGGAGGAAGAGTAGCAATACTCCTTCTCCTATTCGCATTAGCCATATTCACATTTATTCACTCTGGATATAGTTCTTTTGCTGTTGTCATTTCATTGCCGGTTTTTGTATTGCTCTTAATCTTAACACTAAAATTTAGGATGTTCCTATTCTGGACTTTAGTTTGCGTGAATTTCTTCCTTCAGATGAAATCTTTTCCTTGGCCAGATGGTGTACCTACATCTCTATACAATGAAGCACTGTCAATTTTACTATTGTCATTAGCTATTATAGATGTCAAGGAAACAAAGTTTGAACGTGTTGCAAACTTTATGCTCTTCGCATTAATTATTTGGTGCTCATTCTGTACATTGGAAGTTCTAAATAACACATGGGGATTAGGAATCAATGTTGGATTTTGGTATACTGGTGCACGTATGATGGCATTCCAATTAATGTACATCTTCTTAGTTTTTACCATTTATATCAACACCCCGCAGAATCTCATAAAATATCTTTTTTTATGGGGTGCCCTTTCTGCTTTTGCCGTTTTTTGGATCTGGAAACAGAAATATATAGGATTTACAGCTATAGAAAGGGGATGGCTACAAGGAAGTAGAACACATATACTTCAAGGTGGGACACTAATCCGCTACTTCTCTATTTTTAGTGATGCCTCCAATGCCGGAATTAATCTGGCATCAGCGGCTGTAGCATTTATCATTTTCGGTATAACTAGCAAGATAAAAAAATACAAATACATCTTTTTAGGCATTGGAATTGCTTGTTTTTGGGGTATGTTCCCCACTGGAACTCGAACTGCCATTTTCTGTTTCCTTGCAGGTTTTTTGGCATACACAATACTATCAAAATCATTTAAATTAGCAACAATTATAGGATTGGCGGGGGTTGCATTATTTTTCTTTCTTGCATTTACTCATATAGGACAGAGTAATCAAATGATTAGACGTATGCGATCAGCCTTTAACAAAGACGATGCATCTGCAAGTGTGCGCACAATGAATCAAGCAGTTATGAAGAAATATCTGGCTGATGCCCCTTTTGGCCTAGGCATTGGAACAGATGTCGACAATGTACCATCTAACAATAAATTTCGAAAACTAGCGTCATTACCCCCTGACTCAGAATATGTATATATATGGGTACATACAGGCATTATTGGGTTGATTGTTTTTCTCGTGACAACTGCAATGATGTTTTTGGGTGCAAGCTACATTGTCATGTTCCGATTGAGAAGTTCTTCTTTGCGAGGTATTGGAGCTGGTTTGTGTTGTGCTTTCATCTCTATACAACTTGGTGGGTATGGTAATCAAGTACTGATGCAGTTCCCGAATTGCCTAGTTTTCTATGGAGGTCTTAGTATTGTCTATGTACTCCCATTTATTGAAAAAGAATGGCTAGTTTTGGAAGATAAGAAGCTAGCCATCCAAAACGAGAAGAAAAGACTCAAATTAGAAAAGAAACTAGCGAAAAGAGTATAGCATTTAGATATGAGTATTGAGGCAAATGAAGAAGGGGTCTTACTATCGATTATTACCATTAATTATAATGGAATAAGCGACACTTGTAATCTTCTGAATTCAATCCCCCTCATAGAGCAATTTGAAATTATTGTTGTAGACAATGCTTCTATGAAAAACGAAGCATCTGTCATTAGACAAAGATATCCAACGGTTAAAGTCATTAGTAGCAATCGGAATTTGGGGTTCGCTGGAGGTAACAATCTTGGTATCAAGGCTGCTAAAGGGCAATTTCTATTATTCATTAACAACGACACCTATCTTATAGGCACAACAACGGAGAAAATCAACTCGTTACAAGTATTAATTGACCGTTTAGAGAGCTCCCCCTCCATCGGTATCGTATGTCCAAAAATCCGTTTTGCTTGGGGTAATAAGCCTATCCAATATGCCGGCTACACTCCATTATCCAGGATTACCCTACGAAATAAGTCTATTGGCTTTGGCGAGGAAGACCATGGACAATACGACATCCCCCATCCCACTCCATACGCTCATGGTGCTGCTATGATGGTCAAACGAGAAGCCATTGAAAGAGTTGGCCAAATGCCCGAGTGTTTTTTTCTATATTATGAAGAACTAGATTGGTCTATGATGTTCACGCGTGCAGGCTACAACATTTGGTATGATCCTGCCTGCACCGTTTTCCACAAAGAAAGTCAGTCTACTGGCCAGGATAGTCCGTTGAAGACATATTATATCTCTCGGAACAGACTTCTGTTAGCCCAAAGAAACATGAGCATTCCTATACGATATATTTCATACTGCTACCTTATTGGCCTTGTTGCTCTTAGAGATATAGCAAGACATCTAATTAATAGAAGAAAAGACCTTCTTGATGCCACCACACAAGGTATTAAAGATTTCTTTAAAAGTCATTACGGTTACAAAGAATTTAAGCATAAACAGACATGAACACCAGTTTTCTAAAAAATTTCATTAAGAAAAACATCAATATAGACTTTGTCTTACTATTTACAATGTCTGTATTCAACCTACTATTTACACATTATCAGTTTCTATTTACAACTGGCCTTGAATCGTATTGTTTTAGGAGTTCTCCCATTGACAATCTGCTGGCATGCCTTCTTGACACGAGTATAATCCTACTAGTGTTCTGGCTTATTAGCCTACGTCGTCTACGTCTCTCTTTAGTAATCACTTTCGCCATCACTCTTTTATTGTCATTCAGTAACATTTTCTATGCCCGTTTCTTTGACCAATACCTCTCTTTGTCTGCTATCAGTCAAGCGGGCAATTTGACGGATGGAGCCGTAACTAGCAGTCTATCAGAAGGTTTTAGACTGATAGATTTCTTATATATAATTATTGCACTGCTATTTTGGGGGATATTCAGACGCAGTAAGCATCATGACCTTAATAATCGAAGTCTACGATCGCTAATTGTAATCTGGACTAGCTGTTTGGTCATAGGATTGTTTGCACATGCAACCTATGTTACCCATCCAAAGATGACAGTCAAATACCAACTAACTAAAACACTTTTCTCACCCGCATTTTACGACGCCATGTGGCCTAACTGGGCAGTATTCCATAAAGGTTTTTTCAGGGAACTAATACTTGAGCCATTACTTCAAAACTCCAATATTGTGCTGACAGCAGAACAAAAAGAGGAATTAGAAAGAGAATACACAGAACATAGCCAAAGAGTTACTGCAAGAACAGCCCCTGACAGTATAAAGAATATTGTTTTTATTTTAGTTGAATCCTACCTGGCAGCCCCAACGGATTTGGTCATTGACGGCAAAGAGATTACTCCAAACATGAATAGATTAAAACGAGACAGTGCAACATACTACAATGGGCACATGCATCCTAATGTCTCTATTGGAAGATCCTCTGATGGCCAGTTTATATACATGGCAGGACTGCTGCCACTTCACTCTGAGATAACCGTAAGCACTGCTAAAAATGACACCATTATTGGTTTACCGGAACAAATGCGAGAATTATATCCTAACATGAAATCTTTGACTATTATACCTTCCAATCCCACACTCTGGGAACAGAAGGCAATGTCAGCATCCTATGGTTTCGATAAACTTTATTCTGCGCAAGACTATCAAAAAGAGAATAATATTGATGCAAGTAACTTACTCAATGACGAGATGATCTTATCCTATGCATCTCAAAAAGATTCACAGAACGAAGAGCCTTTCTTTTCATTAATATTGACGATGTCCATGCATATACCTTATGACACCTTCATAGAACACGGATTTATGATCACAGATAACAACATACCTCAAAGGTACAGAAACTACCTTATCAATTGTCATTATACAGACCAACAGATTGGTAAATATCTAGACACTTTAAAGGAAAGAGGTTTGTACGATCATAGTCTTATCATCGTGGCAGCAGATCACGAACCAGATCTGCGATACCTGGACATGGAAGGAAATGTCTCTGATGATTTACCTCTTTTCATCATCAATGGTGGTATCAAGCAGACTCAAGCTTGGGACGGGGAATGCAACCAACTTGACGTATATACAACCATTCTTGATGTTATGGGTATAGAAACCCAATGGCGAGGACTTGGTCACACATTATTAACAAGGAACTATCAAACATCAGTAACCGAAGACACAAAAAAGTATTCAGATTGGATCATCAGGAGTAACTATTTAGAACATTTGGAAAGTTCTCCATCTAGACAAAGCAATTAATTGTTTGTAACATGCATATCCTTTTGCAGATATGCTTGTTGTAAGATAGGATAATAGAGCGTATGATAAACGAACGGGAACTATGAGGAATCCTATTATGCTCTTAATATTGCTTCTTAGTATGGAAGCTGTCATCATTTTACGGCAAGTTCCTATTATTGGTCCAGAATGGAATAAACAGACCCTATATGTAACACTTCTTGACACATGGCATGGCATGTCTTCAGACTCCACGGCTCATGCCATCTGGATTGACGACGACAGTACAGAAGGTGTATTCCGCGTAAAACGCATTGCCGACAGCATTGGCATACAACCAGCCTTTGCAGTCATTGCTGACAGAATGGAAACCGAAGTTGCCGATTCCTTAGCACAATGGCAACGAAGAGGGGCGGGTATTGTATTACACGGACTCCGCCACGAACGATGGATAGATTGGAGTGAGGCGGACATCGACAATGATATCTGCCAGAGCAAGCAACGACTACACGAGCAGGGATTCGATACAACAAACATACTCAAAATCATCATCCCACCCCACGGCTGCAACAACAGGACAATCCGCAAAGTCATTGAACGTCAGGGATGTCAGATGATAACGGGCGCAAGCTTAGTCAACCCAGATCGTCAGGTATTTCAATTAGGACGTATCAGCATCACTCCCCAAACCGACACAATATCCATGCGACAATTATTGCAGAAAGCATACAACAGGAATGCATTCATTATTTTTGGTACCCATTCTTCAATCCCCGATAGTTTTTCTGAAGAAAACACTTCGAAAGTTTTAAGTATGGCCAAAGAGATTGGATTCGATTTTCATTTTTAGAGATAATTATTTGGCAGAAACGTAAAATATTACTATCTTTGCAAAATAATCCTAACAAGAACTCTATTTTTAAGAATTATGAATAGAAACGATATCATAACACAAGTACAAGACGTCTTCCGCGAAGAATTGGAATTAGATGATTTGATACTTACTGATGAAACTACAGCTGACGACGTGGAAGAATGGGACTCCTTGTCGCATATACAGTTAGTTGTTTCGTTAGAGAAAAGCTTTGGTATTAAATTTACCTCCCGAGAAATACTCTCCTGGGATAACATTGGCGATTTAGTGGATTGTATAGCAAGCAAACTGGAGTCTTAGACGAATAATCACCGATGGTAGTCAACTCGCTGGCGTTTTTGTGGTTTTTCCTGGCTGTGATGGCAGTCTACTACATCTGCCAGCCAAAGCGACAAGTACAGAACCTTTTTCTCTTGGCGTGCTCCTATTGGTTCTATGCACAGATTAATGTTTCAATGACCTTATTGTTGGTCATTTTGACTATTTCATTTTGGCTAATAGGACATGGTATTGGTAAAGCCATAGAGCTAGGGCACGACCGTCGTGCTTCCCTTCTCACTACCTTAAGTGTCATCATAGGCATCGGTGCGTTATTCTATTTCAAATACCTTGACTTTTTCATCAGTTCATTTGTCTCGGTAACAAGCCTTATCGGAATACATCTTTCGTGGACAGCCACGCACATCCTTGTACCCGTTGGTCTCAGTTTTTTCACGTTCAAACTGATGAGTTATACGCTAGATATTTACCACGGAAAAATCTCACCAGAACGCGACATCACCAACTTTGCCAATTTTATTGCTTTTTTCCCAACTATCCTCTCTGGACCAATAGACCGTCCCAAGCCATTTATAAAACAACTGAAGCAAAGTCGTCTGTTCAATGCAGATAACATAATGTCTGGATTCCGCCGTGTACTATGGGGTATGTTTCTCAAGATGTGCATTGCAGACCGTCTAGACTTATATGTCAGTGCAGTATGGAATAACTTCGAACATCACTCGGCCATTTCCATTATATTTGCTTCTTTGCTGTATCCTTTTCAAATGTATGCAGATTTCTGTGGCTACAGCGAAATGGCCATCGGTGTTTCTCTTATGCTAGGATTCAAGGTAGCAGAGAATTTCCGTCGTCCATTCTTCACAGTTAACATTGCCCAGTATTGGAGTCGCTGGCACATGACGCTCACATCATGGCTCACGGACTATGTATTCATGCCGCTCAACATCAAATTGCGCAATTGGGGAACGAACGGAACCATTACTGCCATCATGCTCAATATGACGTTCATTGGCATGTGGCATGGAGCAGAATGGACATTCTTCCTCTTCGGTGTCTACCATGGATTATGGTACATTCCTTTGATGATTAATGGCCAGTTCTTCAAGAAAGCCAAGATAAAATTGAATCGCCATGGATGGCCGACGTTCCCGTTTGTCATGAAAATGATTGGTAACTATTTAGTCGTCACCTTCGGTCTCATGCTATTTCACTCTAGTAATATCGAAGAGTTCGGAGCTGTACTTTGCCGCATCCCCGAAGCTTTTAACGGCGGATTATTTATCGACATGCCAACCATGTTTAATGCTGCCATTTGCTCAATAGCATTAATCTACGTAGACATTCAGGAAGAATGGTTCCCAAACAAGAAACTATATCTTCCAACTTGGGCAGAACGATGGCGCTGGGATTTGGTCGTAGTTACTGAAATAATAGCAATCCTACTCTTTGGCATTTTTGACAGCAATCAGTTTATATACTTTCAATTCTGAATGATGAAGAAAATACTCCTACATATTTTAGTGGTTGCCTGCCTCTTCTTTATCATCGACAGAGCATTGGGATTTGGATTGAAGATCCTCTATACCCAGTCTAATGCTACAGATGAGTATAAAATAAGTTATTCAAATGAGACCACACGCGACTCCATCCTTTTCTTTGGGAGTTCCCGGACTTTACATCATTATGTGCCTCATATCTTCGAAAAAGAATTGGGGAAGAGCTGTTACAATGTGGCCGACTGGGGTATTAAGAACATTTATTATCACTATGGGCTTTTGGGGAACATCTTAAAGCGTTACACACCTCAGGCCATCATCTTCGAGATACATCCTTGCGACTGGCTAGCAACACCATATTCTGGCGTAGAACGAGCCACGTCGCTGGCTCCATATTGTGGAATGAGTGAAGCATGCGACGAGATGCTAAAATTATCAGGTAACTACTGGGCTTATAAACTTTCAATCGTACGTCGCTTCACAGGCAGTATCCCTAACCTTATTACAGGGAAGTTAGGTTCTATGAACAGGAATCTAAAAGGCTGGAAGCCCATGGATGGTATGATGGACACCACGGGAGTAAAAGCAGAAGAATACCCTTTCCCTGTTGACCAAGAGCGAGTTGCCTTGTTAGAACGTTTTATCACCGATTGCAAAAGCAATCACATTAAACTCGTTTTAGCTGTATCACCCATGTATGTCTGCTCCAAGCAAGATGTTTTCAAATTCCCCCGAGAACTGGCAGAACAACATAATATCTTATTTATTGACCATTACCGTGACAGCACGTTCGTGGGGCATCAGGAATACTTCTATGACTTTGGTCATCTAAATAGAAAAGGAGCGGAATTATTTTCCACAAAACTAAGCCAAGAGCTATCATCTATATAAACTTATCCAACTTGGCAATAGTATCATCAATTCTTAATAGCGCGAATAGTTTTTTTCTAACGGCATCAACGAAAACACATAGAACAAAGATTAAAACACATGCCCCCAAAACAACAAATATGAGCAAACTGTCATGGCATGTAGGCAAAGCAAGCGCACTCCACAGCCATTCACGAACCAGCAAATGGTCATGAATCAAATAAACACCAAACGTATAGGGAGCAGCCTTGATTAGCATATTCCAAATCCTAGATTCTGGAACTTGCATCTGCTTAAATAATACAAAGACCAGAACTGACAGCAAGAAAGGCAAACTATTATAGTTAAGCCAATATAGAAACAAGTTCCCATTTTTATGTCCTAGCAAAACCTCACAAACAAAAGTTAGTAAGACAAGAGAAATAATCGACAAAAGCAATTTAGCAGCGGAAATTTTATTCAAATGATGTTTTATAAAGCCCGCAACAAGAAATAAATAGGCAAAAAACCAAACGGAATTCCCGTGTGCTACATAAAAGCGCTTACCCAAAGGAAAATCTGGAACAATTGAAAGACAAATAAATGCACCACCTATTAAAAGACCTACATATTGTCGATACGACAAAGACTTGACAAGTAGTGCTAGGAAAGGAGATAATATTAGCAAACCGATATATTGAGTAACAAACCAATAGGCATCTGTACTTATTGGAAAGAAACTTTTGCCCAAAGCAACAAAGCTAAATTGCTGTAGAGACAAAGAGAAAAACAAAATAGTGATTACACAAGAATAAAAGCAGGCATTCAACCAAGTTCTTATAACCCTACTAATCTTAAAATTCAAATCTGCTAAAAAATAGCCAGACACCATGACATACAAATTAACAGCGACACTGCTAAAGACTAGCAGTAAATCAAAGAAGGAAAGATTCAGTATTGATACTGGCTGACTCGCATTAAAGGCAACCTCGTTACCTATGCCATGAGTTATAGCATGATAAACAACAATGAAAAACATTGCTATAACCCTCATCAGTTCAAAATTGCGTTCCCGTTTCACAATGAATCTTTTTAGCGTTAATGATTTACTAGTTCAACAAAACCGACTTCAGCTTTCCAAAAATAGCAGATAAGCCTACCGTCAAAAGCAGGAGCTGCTACAGGTTGGAACAACGGAGTAAAGTCATTATCCAACATTTCCTCATAAGCTGCCATTATATCATCTACGACATAGCAAGTATGATAAGGAGACACACCACGCTTCAACATCTTCATCATGGTTTTATTATCCTCGTATGGCTCTACCAGCTCTATGTTTGTATCCCCATGTTTCCTCAGAAAACAGATACGAGTTCGTTGAGTATCATCATCAACGATTACATCCGCCTTATAGCCTAACAAGCAAAAACTCTCTGCAGTTTTTGCAATATCATCCGTTATATACCCTATATGGTCTAATTGAAAATTCATCACACTTTCATTTTTATATAACACTCACGAGGTTGGTAACTCTCAACATCCAATATATATTGCGCTGTCTGAGCATCCGCAACAGCAGTAAAGCCCAAATCCGGATAATGCTGTGCGACCATCATATTTTTCTGAGTAGGAAGATATTCACCAATAATATGTTTATATCCGCGTGCTCTGGCATAGTCCACCATGGTGTTTAACGTAAAGTTCTCCATTCCGCGTTTCAGGACCCTGCAACTCATGAACCAGGTATCAATAAACAGCGTTTCTGAGTCTAGTCCCTTCATGATGACAACAGCAATAAGCCCATTATCGCCAAACTTGTCCTCCAGTGTAAAACTTAGGTCTATAACATCTTCGTCCTCAGCGAATGCATTTATATCCGCTTCTGTATAGCGTATCGTCCTAAGGTTAAATTGATTGCTACGCTGTGAGAGCTGAGCAACACGTGGCGTATTAAACTTCGTAAATCCTGACACCACAGACACCATGTTCAGCGATTTCAAGAATTCTGCCTCATTTGCAAAAGTTTTCTGTAATGAAACACGCTGGGCTTCTACTTGATATTGTTTTGTACGGTCCTTATCCGTTCCGCTATACGAAACCGTCTCGAACAAGTTTTCTCCATAAAGGAATTCCAAATACTCACCTGGATCGTCTGGCAATTCCGGCACACAGATGCCTGGAATATTCTGACGCACCATGTTGCGCTCAAATGGGTTATCATCAAGGAACACCATCGAGTCGAAACCAATATTCAAGATTTTCTGAATTGCCCGAATATTATCCACCTTCGTTTCCCAATTAGCCATAAAGACGGCTATATCATCCAATTTCAGCACCATATCAGGATGCTTTTCGAACGGTTCCTTGGCAATTTCCTCATTATTCTTCGACGCAACACAAATGATGATTCCCCGTTGTTTCAGTTTCTTCACCCACATCTGAAACTCCGTAAAAGCCTTACCAATGCCAAGTCCATGTCCCAACTGTATACCTTCTAATCCATCATCTCCAATTACTCCTCCCCACAAGGTATTGTCGAGATCCAGGATCAAGCATTTCTTAAACTGCCCACGTAAAGCACATATAATGTCCACAACCCTTGATGCGACATAAGGCAACGCATCCAGAGACAACACCATTTCAGTACTGACATAGACATTGGAGGCGAACATACAATCGCGTCCCAGCTTGTTCTGTAGACCAGCCAAGTCACATATAAACAAATTAGGATTGTCTATTGCCAACTGCATCAATCCAAAATTCAATTTGCGAATCTGATAAGATAGAGAAGAACACACCTGGTTTGCATAACTCCCGAACACTGTATCTTCAATCTCCGGATAATTCATACAGATTATTCTTTTACTTGCCAACTGAGGAATCTTACAAACCGACGCTATAAAGTCTAGACGATCATCTGCTAACTGTTGCTGTTTCTTTTCACTCATTAAACTATGAGTTTCTGCCAATTTGTGCGTCGACTGAAAAAGAATAATATAATCAGCATCAAAAGAATACAATTCACTAGCAGGATCCATGAATTGACGCTCAACTTGGCTGTACTCAGCCTCAAAGAGTTCTATGCTAATCCCCCGTAAGCAACATGAGCCTTTAATTGCGGTACAAAGCAATTGTGTTGCAGTATCCCCAACAAGAACCAAACGAGAAGTTGGTTCTATGGATTCCATATCCCTTAGATTTTTTTTCAGTTCTTTAAATGTGTACATGTTCAGATAATGAATTGATAACCAGTTCGTCAAATTGATAGCACCAATTGTGTAATGGATATTCGACCCCTTTCACAACAACTGCATTATTATCACCTTGAGAGTCACGTAAATTTCCACGTGGACCTCTTAAACGTCCACTTTTCTCTTTTTCACCATTCACAGCATAGCGGACCTTACAACCTAAAGAAGGTCTATTGCATTTTAGGATAACTGAACTTCCGTCCAGTTTAACATCACAAAGCACATCTCTACCATTGCTATCCACCACCTTAAAACCATAATTATCTATTTTTTTCACCTCTATAGTATCAAATAGTAAAGGCGGGCAAGGAACATTCATCTGAATGACGACATTACTATCACGAGCATAGACACTTAAAGGAATAACACCCCTAAAACGTTCTTTGTGATGAATAATTGATTCTACTGCCATACCGGCCAAATACCCAAGTCGTTTCTGACTAATGCCATCTATATGAATAGCCTCATAGACAAAATCATAAGGATATGTTGGCCCACTTGCACAAAACAAAGAATCAGTCCGAATCAATTCTACAAATGCCTGAGGTACAACAGTTTCTTCACATTCATATGAATTCTCATCGAATTGATCACCTCTAGACAAGGAATTTGGCTGATAACAAATCATCCTTACATTATCTTTCTGATTAGTTATAGCTTTTATATCCTCATTAAGATCCTCATAAAATTGCATAAACAACTCTTTATAGCCATTGCCAGAATACCCTTCTATATTAGATTCGCCTTGCATCCAACATACAGCCGGGACATAAAACGAGCCACCTCTTTCCTGCACATAAGAGCATGCTTTTTCTATGTCGTCAAGAAAGCGCTGATATGGAATACTTCCTTTACATAAATACGCCAATTCCGTTTCGCCCTGTCCCCCTGGAAAAGTACAAATCATAGTATCTTTTCCTAAATGCGAAAGCAACAACTCCGACATACCATATACCGATAGTTCAAAATCACGTTGCTTATAATGAATCAATTTCTTCACTGCTTGTTTTATATAACTATGGTCAAAATAGCCAAAATTGTAATCTATATTTTCCGTTACCACACGTCCACAAAAATTTTCTTTTAGTTTGTTAAGATCGGTAACACGTCTTGCTTCTTCACCTAAAGCCAGACTCTGACCATAGACGGGGACACATATAACCACACGATTTTTAACATCAGCCTTACCACAAAATAGGGCAACATATACATAAGCTATGCCACAAACTAGCAAGCAAACGAAAACAAACAGAATTATGTAATTCCTTTTCATGGTACAAAAGTACAAAAAAAAAGTGAAACTATTTTGAAAATCAGTTTTTTTTAGTAATTTTGCACCTAATATAAATCACGACTATGAACCTTTGGTGGATTCTATATATATTAGATGGTGTCCTGTTTGCTTTTGTTGCGCTGACAGTACTCTATTTCTTGATTTTCTCCATCGCGTCCTTATTCAAACATAAAAACGAAATAAAAAAGGGAAAGAAGCAAAACCGAATCATTGTACTCATTCCATCCCATAAGCAGGATAAGGTAATTCGGCAAACGGTTAACTCTATTTTGGGACAGACCTACCCACAGCGGATGTTTGATGTTGTCGTCATTTCCGACCATCAGGAAGAAATTATTAACATGCAATTAGCCCAATTGCCCATCACCCTCCTTACGCCCAATTTTGACAAGAGTTCCAAAGCAAAATCTTTGCAATACGCCATATTCAACCTGCCAAAATTTAAGATTTACGATGCCGTGCTGATACTTGATGCCGGGAATATCGTCAAACCAGATTTTTTGGAAAAGGTAAACGACGCCTTTGACTCTTCTGGCGCGAAGGCTATACAGATTCATCGTCTATCCGAAAACCGAGACACTCCTGCTGCACGTTTAGATTCCATCTTCGAGGAGATTAACAACTCCGTATTCCGTCGTGGGCATCAGGTATTAGGCTTATCTGCCTCACTCAATGGATCCGGTATTGTATTTGATTTCGAATGGTTTAAGGCAAACATCATGAAAGTTCGGGATGCAGTAGGAGAAGATAAGGCTTTGGAATCGCTTCTCTTACGCGATAGAATCTTCGTTGACTATTTTGAGGACATATATATCTACGATGAAAAGACACGCGACATAAACGAATTCAACAAACAACGTAGCCGTTGGATATATACCCAGTTGCATGCCGCAGCCAATAACCTACGCTTTCTTCCCCGAGCTATTCTTAATAGGAATTACGATCATATCGACAAGATTTTACAATGGCTACTCATACCAAGAACCATTCTCATGGGTATCATTATCATCATGAGCATTATCCTACCTTTCATCTATATGACACTAGCTATCAAATGGTGGATTGCTGCCGCTGTCATACTATTTGCATTTGCCCTAGCCACTCCAGACTATCTGGTCGACGACCACTGGGATCGTGATTTTCTCCGCGCTCCCCTCATCAGCTCTTTGGGACTAGTCAACATTTTCCGGGCTGGTCATAGTGAAGCCACAGATCGAGTATCATCAGCAAGCAAGTGGGTTAAAGAGATAAAAAATAAAAAGAGAAGATAAATGGGATATACCATCCTACATATAGTCGACTGGCTGTTATGGAGCATCATGGCAGCCTCTGCCTTATATGTCTTTTTCTTCTCATTGACATCACTGCTACCCAAACGAAAGAGAGAACCTGTCCTTAACGGATCAAAACAATCAACCTTTCTCGTTTTCTTCCCTGCTTATCATGAAGATGCTGTCATAGCTACATCCGTTCAAACGTTTCTCAAACAAGACTATCCTTCCAGCAATTATCAAGTAGTGGTTATTTCTGACCACATGACAGACGAGACCAATGAACGACTTTCAGCTTTACCTATCAAGCTTTTAAGGCCCGTCTTTGAAAGAAGTTCCAAAGCTAAGGCTCTTCAGCATGCCATCAATTTCATTGAGTCATCAGACACAAAACTGCGATTTGACTATATCATTATTCTCGACGCTGACAATATCGTAAAAGAAGATTTCCTGACACGGCTTAATCAAGAATGTAGCAATGGCTATCAGGCCATTCAATGTCACCGCACCGCCAAGAACTCTGACAATGACATTGCTGTTCTTGATGGTCTTAGTGAGGAAATCAACAACAGCATTTTCCGCAAAGGGCATAATCGTATTGGAATGTCTTCTGCACTTATCGGATCAGGAATGTGCTTTGATTATTCTTGGTTTAAAAAAAACGTATTCACTTTAGACTCTGCAGTAGAAGATCGAGAAATGGAAGCCCTTTTGATGAAACAAGGTATTTATATCCATTATGCAGAAGAGATCCACGTCTTTGACGAGAAGGTTAGCAACAGCAACAATTTCCAGCGGCAACGCCTTCGTTGGATGACAGGACAGATTCAAGCTTTTTGCAACATGCTCCCTTATTTCCCAAAAGCTGTTGCCACTGGAAACATCAACTACATTGACAAGACAATCCAGCAAGCTCTTATCCCTCGCTCCGTCCTTTTAGCTCTCACGCAATTAATTTCTATACTAATAACTATCATTGCCCCAGTTTACTCCATAAAGTGGTGGTGTTTATTTGTTGTTATATGTATTGCACTATATCTGGCCATTCCCATACAGCTACGCAATTTTTCCGTTTTCAGTAAGATTCTTTCATTTCCCCGTCTCGTTTGGAGAATGTTACTCAACGCATTTAGGATTAATCGAAAGAATACCGACTTCATACATACTACTCACGAAAAATAGCATATGGGAGAAAGGGTACATAGAAGCGTTATGAACATCAAAGTCGGAATGATTTTCTACATTCTCTCTTTGATACTAGCCTTTTTCTCCAGAAAAGTGTTTCTTGATTGTCTTGGCTCCGAGTTTATCGGTCTAACAGGCATGCTGATGAATATCATGTCATTCCTTAGCGTAGCTGAACTTGGCATTGGAACTAGTATAGTTTATTTCTTATATAAGCCATTGCAAGAAGATAATCGCGAAAAAATCAACGAAGTAATGTCTATGTTGGCCTACCTATATCGCTGTATTGGCTTTATTATAGGAATTGGTGGTGTCATTATAAGTTTATTCTTCCCATGGTGGTTTAACAATCTCACAACTGGACTACCTTTAGTTTACTTTGCCTTCTACTCATTTTTGGGTTCCTCAATATCTGGTTATATTTTCAACTACAAACAACTTTTGGTAGGCGCTAATCAAAAGCAATATCTTGTAGACGCATATTTTCAAACTATCGGTATAATTCAAAGCGTTGCACAAATCCTTTTGGCATATTATTATCGAAACCTTTGGCTTTGGGTTCTTGTTGGTTTAGTTTTTACAATCATTGGCATTATTGTTTTCAACCACCGTATCCAACAGCTATACCCTTGGCTCCGCATCAATCTTTCTGAAGGGCGTAAGAATCTAAAGAAATACCCTGAGATACTAAGGAAAACACGTCAGATTTTTGTTTTAAGAATCAAAGATTTCATTCTCAACCGCAGCGATGAAATTCTTGTGGGAATATTTGTTTCGATAACCCAAGTCGCGTTTTATGGCAACTACACAATAATTTTAAACAAAATAATTTATCTTGTAAACATTTTAGAAAACGGGTTAAGTGCAGGTGTCGGCAATTTAATAGCAGAAGGGAATGAGAATAACACCATGAAAGTGTTTTGGGAAATGACAGCCACTCGTTTTTTTATTTTAGGAATTGCACTTTATCCGCTCATCATGTTCATACAACCACTTATCAACTGCTGGGTAGGTTCTGAATATCAATTAAGTTCAACAATCATATATTTGCTGATTATCAATCTATTTTTAAAACTCCAATATTCAACAGTATATATATTCGTTGGATCTTCCGGACTCTACGATGACGTTTGGGCTTCATGGACTGAACTTATTCTTAACATAGCTATCACATTAGCCTTAGCTCCTTCATTAGGTATCATTGGCATTCTACTCGGGAAAATCATCAGTGTTTTTATTTTTAATGTATTGTGGAAGCCATACTATTTATTTTCTAAAGGGTTCCACAAAAGTGTATATGAATTTTGGAAGCCTATGCTTTCCTACTACGCTCTATTCTTTGTATTTGCACTAATTTCTATTTGTTTGAAACTTCTGATAATAGACAACATTGTTAATTCCTGGATAACGCTCTTTGGTTATGGGCTACTCTTTACCATTCCCATTCTGGTGTTATATTTTCTTGCATTATTTATATGTACGCATGGTATGAGATCTTTTATTGCACGCAAACCTGCTGTCTATCGATATCTTAACAAATTGATGCTATTACAAAAATGAAAATTGCAATTTTAACATGTGGGACACTTCCCATTCCCGCTGTACAAGGAGGAGCTGTAGAGAATCTGATAGATTTTTATCTTGATTATAACAACAGAAAACATCTTCATGATATAACCATATACAGTCCTAAGGACAACAAGACGCGAACACATCCGGCTTTATCTTCGAAGCTTAATCACTTTCATTATATTGATGTTACTAGTCTTAAAGCCCGCATAGAAAGGAAAATGTACAAGTTTTTCCACTCTGACGAATACTATAACTATTTCATCGAATACTATTTTGAGAAAGCGTATGCTCATATCAAAAGCAACAGCTATGATCTCATTATCCTAGAAAACTGCCCAGGTCATGCTTACAAATTATCTCAAAGAGGATACAAAAACCTCATTTTGCATCTACATAATGACCTATTGAATTCGGGAACTAGATATTGCAATGAGATATCCAAAAGTATAACAAAAGTTTTAACGGTTTCTGACTATATTAAAGATAGAGTCTCTACCATTCTCTCCGAAGACAAAATAGAAACAATATACAATGGTATCGATTTGAAGTCTTTTTCTATTCACAAAGAATCATACATCAAGCGAAAAAAGCTGGGACTTTCTGAAGATGATTTCGTAATCATTTATAATGGCCGGCTTATTAAAGAGAAAGGTGTTTATGAATTAACAAAAGCATTATTATTATTACAAGATGTGCCTAGAATCAAATTAATGATAGTCGGAAGTACATTCTTTGAAGGAGCAAATAGCAAGGATGCATTTCTAAACCAACTTAAAAAAGAATCTGAAATAATAAGAGACAAAATTATATTTACTGGCTATATACCTTACAATGAAATGCCATCCTACCTTCATCTTGCCGACATTGCCGTCCTACCATCAATATGGGAAGAACCATTCGGACTGACAATTGTTGAAGCAATGGCTGCAGGTTTGCCACTTATTACAACAAGAAGTGGAGGAATTCCGGAAATATGCGAGGGAGTCGCAACTATCGTAGAAAAAGAAAATGTTGTAAATAATCTTGTTTCCGCAATTCGTGATCTCTACAACAATCCTGAAAAGAGAGTAAAAATGTCAGCAGCTTCCATTGAGCGTGCTAAACTATTTGACAAAGAGGCATATTCTGAGAATTTCTTCAATGCTATAGAGAATATCAAATAAGTTACATTTTGGGCAGATGTATTCTGTCACCTATCATCTTGTGAAATTCCATCGTAAAATGGTTGTTCATACCCGAAAAAGCATAGAATGTCATCTCGCCAAAATATATTCTTCCTTTCACATTATAAAGGTCCACCCTTACTTGCGGAAAACCTTGAGCAATCTTCTCGGCAATCTCAATCATCTTTTCCAAATTCTCTGGACGAGGAACATTTTTATATTGAACCCCAGGATCTGCCAGATACTGTCGCATAGGCTTCCAGGTATGAATGTCGTAAAGGTCGTAGATAGTTTTATTTCCCCCGCTTCCACTTTCCAAAGCCCGGTCATAGCATACCATGTCATATAGTGCCTTGCCATCTACACATCTTATTTTATGGTCAACAGTGGTCTCCGAAGAAAACTCGTCTGTATTATCCATTTCTATCAGACTTTCTGCCATGATACGTGGTTTAATTATCGTATAATGCGGCTCGCACGAATCATAGCCGTATCTTACGGAAACGTGCTTATCCAAGAAATCAAGGACTTTATTTTTGTCCATCTTACTCTTGTCGCGGATGATGACGGTACTACCGCAATCATGTGTACACTTTAAAACGAACTTGTCCGGCAGTATATCAAAGTTAATATCTTCAGCCTTATCCCATACGCCATAACATTCTGTAAGAATATCCTCCAGGCCAAGACTTTTAATATGCTTACGAACTTCATACTTGTCAGTATATTCGCTCCACTTTGAGGTATCTGTCATCACCTCCATCCAGGTCACCT
>JAIKWS010000110.1 GCA_024684515.1 Prevotella sp. | reverse complement strand
AACTCGAGGCTACGCGATGTCCTTCACTCGTGGCTAGCGCACGGCTGGCTAAAGCGATATCTGCCAGTGAGCTTCATGCCAATGGTCATGATAAAAGTCTATTTTTTTCATCAAGTATCAATCTTCAACCGCACAGGTCGTAAAATTTCGGCATCTTATATAATATGTGTAGCTAGGCTGTTGACAGCATGCTAAGCCCAGAGAGATTACGTCTCACTCACGGAGAGATTACGGCTCACTCTCAGAGAGATTACGGCTCACTCATAGTGGGATTACGGCTCACTCATAGTGGGATTACGTCTCGCTCACGGAGAGGTTACGTTATTGCCTGGCACTCAAGTCTCTGTTCATCTGTTCTACCTGTTTGTCAGTCAGCTCGTATTTCGAGATGATAATCATGGCGAGGACGAGAAGCGCAGCAGGGATGACGCATACTAGCCAGCGGATGCCTTCCTGTGCCAGTGGCTGTTGCAGATGGAGCCCGTTCATGAAATAGGTGCCGGCAGCATTGCCTATGGGTACAAGGGTGAGGATGGTGGCAAAGAAATAGCAGACGATGCGTAGCGGACGATTGCTGGAGAACTCACGCCAGAGGTCGCTTGTCTTGACCTGTTTGGTGGCGTCAACGTCCATTACCACTCGCTCCTTGCTCTGGAAGAAACAGAATGCCATCAACGCCATACCTGCTAATGCGAAGATAAGCATGGTCATAAACCACGCATGGCTATCGTTGGGCAACATGCTGGCCTCGCCTGCTGTCTGGTAGCTTGTCCATGCCAACACCCATCCCGGGATGACGCCTCCGAGCAGCATGCCGAGCTTGAGGAACATGCCTGTCAGCGCATTGACGATGCCTGCCACACGACGTCCTGTGGTATATTCTGCATAGGTGATGACCTCTGGGATGAGCACCCACATATAGGCAGATGCGATGACGAGCCCTGACGATTTCACAAACTGTGCCACATAGACGAGGCCTATCAGGTCGTCGACACGTCCCACGCTGCTGATGACGTAGAGAGCCACCGTTCCTGCGATAGCTACACTAATCGACACGTAGAACAGCCGACGCTTGCCCCACAATCGTTTGATGAGAGGCATCGCAGGCAGGAAGAGGAGGGCAGGAAGGGAGCCGAGCCCCATATAGAGGGCCATATCGACAGGCAACGATTTTCCGGCAAACAGCGCTACCACGAGGGGTATGCCTGCCATCACCGCCAGCCCTCCGATATTGGCCATGATGATGCGTACGGAGGTGAGAATGGTCACCTCATCGTTATCGCGAGTCAACGACGAGTTGAGGGCGCCATAGGGAATGTTCACCAGCGTATACAACAGCGACAGGCTCACATAGGTGATATAGGCATAGATGAGCGACGGGGCGAACCCATCGTAGAAGCAGAGTATGGCTATGATGGTCAGTGGTATACCGCCTGTGATGAGATAGCTGCGGTACTTGCCCCATCGAGGGTTTCGCTGGTCGACAAAGATACCCACGAAAGGCGACCAAAGCATGTCTATCAATCTGACAATGAGAAACATGGTGCCTGCGAGTGCTGCCGACTTTGAGGCGTCACCGCCAAGGAGATAGACATCGGTATAGAAGAAGAGCAGGTAGGTGCAGATGGTCTGGTAGATGAGATTCTGCGCCAGGTCGCCGGCTCCGTAGCCTATGCGCTGCAACCAGGAGAGGTGCTCGAAGCCGTTGGGCTGTTGCTGTGACATGATAAGTCGATGTTGTTGGTGTGTGGATGTGATTTGACGTGCAAAGGTACGAATAAGTGAGAACAAAACAAAATTTAAAAGAAAATTTTAGTTTCTTTCGTGTAGAAGAAAAAAATTGTTAAAGTATCGGGCGTCAGAGAGATATGGGCTTCGTTTTCGATGCATTCTGAAGAATTATGCGTATCTTTGTGGCAGATTTTGACTGACCTTTGGTCGAGGGGGTTTGAAGAATGTTGCGGGTTGACCACCTGCGAATACTGAAAAATTATTAACTTATGAAAGTATTACTGATAAACGGAAGTCCCAGAAACAACGGCAATACGTTCAGGGCACTCAGCGAGGTAGCCACCACACTGAATGGTGAGGACATTGACACAGAAATCATTAGCATTGGCAAGGAGGCCGTACAGGGATGCATAGCCTGCGGTATGTGTGGCCGGCTGGGCAAATGTACGTTCAACGACCGCCTCTATGATAAGATATGTAGAAGCGTTAAGGATGGCATCGACGGACTGGTGGTGGGCTCGCCCGTCTACTATGGGGGACCCAACGGTTCGCTGTGTGCCTTGCTCGATCGTGTGTTCTACTCCTTAGGCCCCAGTCTGCAGTACAAGCCAGGCGCGAGCGTCGTCGTCTGTAGGCGAGGAGGCGCATCGGCAGCCTTTGACCGTCTGAACAAGTATTTCACCATGATGAATATGCCCCTGGTGAGCTCGCAATACTGGAACATGGCCTATGGACAGACACCAGGACAGGCAGCACAGGACGAGGAGGGCATGCAGACCATGCGGACACTAGGGCGCAATATGGCCTGGATGTTGAAACGGCTGAACGTGGAAGAAGAAGGACATCCCAAACAGGAACCTCGTGTGTGGACCAATTTTATCAGGTGAACCTAGTGATCAAGCTGTCGTGGAATCCCTGTCGATGGAATCCAGACAGAGGGCATTCAGGTTTCTGATTTCTGGACTTTCCGCCTTATACCGGATGGTGGTTTGACCTAGACCTTTTAAGGTCGTCGGCAAAACAAGCACATGGGTGGTGATGGTTGTGAAAAAGTGTAAAAAACGGGGGTGATGTAAATCAAAAACTTGCACAAAGTTGGCTGTGTGTGCACACAAGGGTCAGTTTTTTCAAAAAAAACTTGCGTAAGTGAAATAATTTGTGTTACTTTGCACCCGATTTTCAAGATATCACTTAAGAAAGGATTCTAATTATTAACTTAAAAAGAGAAAAATCATGTCAGAAATTGAAAGCAAAGTAAAGGCAATTATTGTAGACAAACTGGGTGTTGACGAGGCTGAGGTAAAGCCCGAGGCAAGTTTCACAAACGATCTGGGTGCTGACTCGCTGGATACGGTGGAGCTCATCATGGAGTTTGAGAAGGAGTTTGGAATCTCTATTCCTGACGACAAGGCCGAGAAGATTGGCACCGTTGGCGACGCTATTGCCTATATCGAGGAAAACCAGAAATAAATTTTCTTTGAGGTTTGAGGTTTGAGGTTTGAGATTTGGCTGCATGAAGCAACCATTGACCTCAAATTTCAAACCTTAATTTTAATCTATTATTATGGAATTGAAAAGAGTAGTAGTAACTGGGCTGGGCGCAGTCACTCCTGTGGGCAATACCCCCGAAGAGACGTGGAAAAACCTGCTCGATGGCGTGAGCGGCGCAGCACCTATTACGCATTTTGATAGCACAAAATTCAAGACTCAGTTTGCCTGCGAGGTCAAGAACCTCAATGTCAACGACTATCTGGACCGCAAGGAGGCCCGCAAGATGGACCGCTATACACAACTGGCCATGATTAGTGCCAAACAGGCTGTTGAGGATAGTGGCATGGACCTGGAGACAGTCGACAAGAACCGCATTGGCGTCGTCTTCGGAGTGGGTATTGGTGGTATCAAAACTTTCGAGGAGGAGGTAGGCTATTATGCTACCCATTGCGAGGATGGGCCTAAGTTCAATCCCTTCTTCATCCCAAAGATGATTGCCGACATCGCTGCCGGACAGATATCTATTATGTATGGCTTCCACGGCCCCAACTATATCACGTCGAGCGCTTGCGCTTCGTCGAGCAACGCACTGGCAGATGCCTTCAACCTGATACGGCTGGGCAAGGCCAATGTTATCGTCGCTGGTGGTGCCGAGGCAGCTATCTGTGCGAGTGGCGTGGGGGGATTCAATGCTATGCATGCCCTGTCGACACGCAACGATGAGCCTGAGAAGGCCAGCCGTCCCTTCAGCGCCTCACGCGACGGGTTCATCATGGCCGAGGGTGCTGGATGCCTGATTCTCGAAGAGCTGGAGCACGCCAAGGCACGTGGAGCCAAAATCTATGCCGAGTTCGTAGGAGCCGGCATGAGTGCAGACGCCTTCCACATCACAGCCTCACATCCTGAGGGACTGGGAGCCAAGCTGGTGATGGAGAACGCGCTCGAGGATGCTGGCATGAAACCTGAGGATATCGACTATATCAACGTGCATGGCACAAGCACGCACGTGGGTGATATCTCTGAGGCAAAAGCTATTAAGGAGGTCTTTGGCGATGCTGCCTACAAGCTCAATATCTCGTCGACCAAGTCGATGACAGGCCATTTGCTGGGTGCTGCTGGTGCAGTAGAGGCTATGGCTACCGTGTTGGCGGTGAAGAACGACATTATTCCTCCCACCATCAACCATGAGGAGGGTGACGAAGATCCTGAAATAGACTATAAGCTGAATTTCACCTTTAACAAGGCACAGCAGCGTACTGTACGTGCAGGCCTGAGCAATACCTTTGGCTTTGGAGGTCACAACGCATGCGTTGTATTCAAGAAATATGAGGCTTAAAGATATCATTGAACGCATAAAGCTCCCGTTCCGCAAGGATAAGGAGCTTTTTTCTGCTTTGTATGACATCATGGGCTTCTATCCTCACCAGATAGAGCACTACAAGGTGGCATTGACGCATAAGAGCATACGCCAGCTTAACGACAAAGGGAAGCCCCTGAACAACGAACGGCTGGAATTCCTGGGGGATGCCATGCTCGATGCTGTCGTAGGACATATTGTGTACAGCCACTTCTCCAACAAGCGTGAGGGTTTCCTCACCAACACCAGGTCGAAACTGGTCAGTCGCGATACGCTGGGCAAGCTGGCGCAGGAGATGGGACTGACGGCACTCATACAGAGTAGTGGCGAGCAGCGATCGCACAATAGCTATATGGCTGGCAATGCCTTCGAGGCATTGGTGGGGGCTATCTATCTCGACCAGGGCTACGATGCCGTGATGCGCTTCATGGAGAAACGTATCCTCAAGCAGATGGTGAACATCGACAAAGTGGCCTATAAGGAGGTGAACTTCAAGTCCAAACTGCTTGAGTGGACACAGAAAAACCGTGTGCGTCTGGATTATCAGATGCTGAAGCAGAAGGTAGACGAAAAAGGATCGCCAGTTTTCGGATTCCTCGTGATAATCGAGGGGGTGGAAGGTGAGAAAGGACAGGGCTACTCAAAGAAGGAAGCACAGCAGCTGGCATCGCAGGCCACTTTGGAGCGCCTGCGCCGTGAGCCGCAGTTTATCGATGCTATCTTCACAGCTAAGTCAAACCGCACCAAAATGGAGGAAGAGCCCACAACGGCAGCACCAGACCTGGAAGCAGAGAAAAACGAGTTCATCATAGAGCAGGAGAAAGGGGTGCAGACACAGATGGAAGTGCTACAAGAATCTGAGAAGAAAAAGGAACCGCTGCAACAGATGGAGGTGCTAAGAAAGGCAGAGCAGCCAAAGGAAAAGCAACGCAAAGAGCGGAAGAAGCCTGCTAAGCCACGATTGGAGGAGAAAGATGAATTCGACCTCTCGGATATCACCCACAATCCCGTCGACACATCGCGAGAGGACATCATTGCGGCAGCTGAAGAGGCTGCATTCTCGCAATAGACGTACATCAAAAAACATGTCTCAGGTTGAATAGAGGGACGCATCAGCTGCATGCAATCCCTCTTTTATTTGTCCGCCATGCATGGGCATACTCCATTGGTGAAAGTCGCTAACACACCCAGAAAGCAAGAAGCATAATTTGTCTTACGCAAAACACATAGAAATTTTTCCCTAACTAGGGAATTATTTTTTCCTAACCAGGAAAATACTTTTCTCTAACTAGGAAACAATTATCTCTAACTAGGAAACAATTATCTCTAACTAGGAAAAAAGCTCTTCTAGACGTCACTAGATTCCGTGTCCTGAAAATCCGTAAAAGTGTCTCATGATTCCTATTTGTCTTTCATGCCATAAGGTGTTGTTATAGGGAACATGAATGGAATTGGGAGAAATGGAAAAAAGAATCCAAATTGGAGAAATAAGGAACACTAAAAACTCGAAAACAAATCGTATATTTGCAGTCATTTTCAAAGTTAACAGAGGTATGTATAGCTTAAGATATCAAGTAACAACGAGCACTTGCAATAGTGAAGGGAGGCTGAAACTCTATTCTGCCCTGCAGATGATGCAGGATTGTTCGGAGATGTGGATTGACTCAGAACCCGGTGTGAAGGAATTTTTCAAGGAGCAGAACATGGCTCAGCTGCTGGCATCGCGACAGGTAGAGATAGTCAGAGTGCCCAGTTTTAAGGAGAAACTGACTGTGACAACCTCCGTCTATGGCATGAAACCTATGTTTGGTTTTCGCAATACCTTTATCTATGATGAAGAGGGGAAGCCATGCTATAAGACGTGGAGCATGGGAGCTTTTGTGGACAAGTCAAATGGGAAGCTGAAGCGTGTCGACGCTGCCACAATAGCCCCTATGACGTTGGACTCGCAGCTGGAGATGAATTATGGCGACCGTCGTATCATCTTGCCAAAAGAAGGTGGGGAACAGCACGAGCCTATTGCTGTGATGAAGGCAGACATCGACTACAACCAGCATGTTAACAACGCCAATTATATCCGTATGGCGATGGAACTGCTACCCGATGACTTTGAGACCAGGATGATGAGGATGGAATACAGGGTTGCCGCTAAGCGGGGCGATATTCTGATTCCTAAGGTTTTCCATGTTTCTGTGAGTACAGTTCTGGTAGCACTCTACATCGGCAATGAGGTTAGCGCGATAGTTGAGTTTAATGCATTTAGGTAGTAGGCCTGTTTTTGATAACTATGGTGGTATGTCATGTAAAGGTCATGGCTTCATTCCCAACAGGCAATGTCACGCTCGATGTCAGGTAACAGGCTCCGATGAAAGACGGGCTCCTTCGTGCCGTTGCGTTTCTGATTGCGATAATCGTCAAGCAGCCGGAAAACATATTTACCCAGTTTGATGATGGCTACCAGATTGCAGGCTGTAAGTAGTGCCATACAAAGATCGCCCAGGTTCCATACGAACTCCAGGCTGGCTAAAGCGCCAACCATCACCATTGCACCAGCAGAGAAGATGCGGTAAACGGTGAGCACAGACTGACTGGAGGTCATGAAGCGGATGTTGGCTTCGCCATAGTAGTAGTTGCCGATGATGGAGGAGAAGGCAAAGAGGAAGATGGCGATGGCGATGAACAGGGTGCCAAAGGAACCTATCTCACTACTTAGAGCAGCCTGGGTGAGTGCAATGCCATTGAGCTCAGGAACGGTGTACAGACCACTGATGAGAATAACAAAGGCCGTACACGAACATACCAGCAGCGTGTCGGTAAAGACTCCCAGTGCCTGGATGAGCCCCTGTTTCACGGGATGTGAGACGGTGGCTGTGGCTGCTACGTTGGGTGCGCTACCCTCGCCAGCCTCGTTGCTGAATAGTCCTCGTTTCACACCATTCATGATAGTGATGCCCAAGGCACCACCCATGCCTTGTTCCCATCCAAAGGCATCGGCAATGATGACTTTCAGCACATGTGGGACATGCTCGAGGTTCAACAGGATGATGACTACTGCCAAAAGGAAATAGCCAATAGCCATCACTGGTACCAGCACAGAACTGACACGTGCAATGCGGTGGATGCCGCCAAAGACGATGATGAGGGCAATAGTGGAAATAACGATACCCACTACTATGGGGCTCCAGCCAAAGGCCTCGTGCATGGCTCCGCAGATGGTGTTGCTTTGGATGGAATTGTAGGAAAGGCCGAAGGTGATGGTAATCAGTATGGCAAAGAGATAGGCCATCCACTTCAGATGCAGTCCGTTGAGAATGTAATATGCTGGTCCTCCGATGAATGAGTCCTTGTTGCGCTGTTTGAAGAGCTGTCCCAAGGTTGACTCGACAAAGGCTGTGGCTCCTCCTAGCAAGGCTATCACCCACATCCAGAATACTGCTCCAGGTCCGCCAATGGCAATGGCGGTGGCTACGCCAGCCAGATTGCCAGTGCCCACTCTCGTGGCAACGGATACCGCAAAAGCCTGGAAGGAAGAGATATGCTTGTGGTGGGCATTCTTGTCGGAAAGGTCGTTGGTTCCTGAGGTGGCTGAGTCGGCCAGCAGACGGAACATCTCACCAATCATGCGGAACTGCACACCTTTGGTCTTCCAGGTGAACCATAGTCCGCACAGCACCAGGACAGCTATCAGCAGATAGGCCCAGAGAGCATCACTCAACAGGGTGATAAGATCATTCATGCTATTTTCTTTTGTGGTTGTTCAAGAGATGTTCCTGGCAATCTGGATGCCCTGCTTTTTAGAGTACCAAATGCTTCATGGGATGGCCTCCCCACAGACTGTCGTTGGCATATCGGAAGCCTGCCGATGTGTAGAGAGCCTCGCCAATGGGATTGTCCTTGTCCACTAACAGTCCAAGACAGGGCAACTGTAGCTGTTCGGCTTTACACTTGGTGGCCAGCAGGAGCTGAGTGGCTATTCCTCTCTTTCGATATTCAGGAAGCACGGCCAGTGAGTCGAGATAGAGTTCACCAGCCTGTGTCTCGTCGTCCATTCCCGTATGGTCTTTACCAATGGTCTTCTGGGCTTCTTCTATGAAGGCACGTCGTAGGTCGTGCAACTTGCCACCGTCGTAGCTGACAGAGATGCCGGCAATCGTATTGCCATCCATAGCCACTAGCGTGTTGAGATAGCTATACTGCGAGTCGTCCCTTTCCACCAGTCGTGTCATCATCTGTCGAAAATCGTCCAGACCATAGCCCTCTCCACAGAAGTAGAGACAGCAGTCGTCTGTCATGGCCATCATGATGAGCCTGGCAATTTCTGCTGACTGTTCCTTACGTGCCGCTCTGATCTCTGCCATCATTCTGGAGATTCGGGAGTCAGCAGTTCTATACTGTCTATGTGCAGACGTAGACGTCCGGCAGGAACCTGTACTTCGACGTTGTCACCAGCTTTCTTTCCTAACAAAGCCTGTGCGATGGGTGATTTGATGGAAATCTTTCCTTCACGCAGATTCGCTTCGTGAGGACTGGCTATCGTGTAGGTCATATGGCTGTTGTTGGCAAGGTTGGTCATTCCCACCTTGCTCAACAGTCCCACGCTGTCGCTGCCTAGTCGTGAAGTGTCGATAACACGTGCATTGGTCAGCACCTTTTGTTTGAATCGTATACGGCCAAGGATGCGAGCCTGCTCGCGTTTGGCAGCATGATATTCGAAGTTCTCGCTGAGGTCACCCTTGTCACGAGCCTCGGCGATGGCTTCTCTTACCTGTGGTAGCTCCACGCTTTCCAGCTGGCGGAGCTCGGCTACAAGTTTGTCGTAGCCCTCTTGGGACATGTATTCCATAAAGTATGAGTATCTGTGGTCAACGACAGATGATATCAGTCATTGGCTTACGTTTTTTTTCAGTAGGTGCATCGGCAGGAAAGCCCACGGGGATGAGCACCGCAGGCTCCTCGTTGTTGTCGAGATTGAAAAGACGTTTGCAGAGATCGGCATCGAAATTGCATACCCAGCAAGTAGCAAGCCCCTGTTCGGTAGCGGCAAGACAAAGGTGCTCCACGGCAATGGCAATATCGATGTCGCCATGATGCTTGCCATCAGCTCTCACCCACTCCTCGTCGTGTAGCACAGAGGCAATGATCACAACGGGGGCAGTGGCAAACCATTCTCGATTATAGCATAGGCAAAGTTGTTGTCGTTGCTGTTTATTGCTGACGATACGGAAACGCCAAGGCTGTCTGTTGACGGCTGAGGGAGACAGACGTACACATTCCATGATATACTCCAGCTGTTCCTTGTCGATACTCTTAGGCTGATAGCTCCTACAGCTATACCTGTTTTTTGCTAGTTCAAGAAAGTTCATCATTCGCTAATCGGTTTAGTATGTTGCAAAGGTACTATTAAGTGAGAACAAAACAAAATTATGAGCGAAATTTTAATTTTTTTTGTCGAGTGAAAGTGCGTATACGGTCCAGACAGCTTACTTATTTGTACCTCTGACCTTCGGTCGAAGGTACTTTCGTTCGGAAATGAAAAGAAAAACACGTTTTCCTTTTGCATTTCGCTTACTTATTTGTACCTTTGCAGCAATTAAAACTGATACCGATGGTCTATAAGTATGACTTCCTGATTATAGGAGCAGGCGTGGCCGGAATGAGCTATGCCTTGAAAGTGGCTCGTGAGAAAAAGGGCTCTGTATGTATGATATGTAAGACGGGTCTCGACGAGGCTAACACGTCGTTTGCCCAGGGTGGTGTGGCTAGTGTGACCAATCTTGCCTTAGACAATTTCGACAAGCACATAGAAGACACTATGATTGCTGGTGACAATATCAGTGACCGGCAGGCTGTGGAACAGGTGGTACGCTGTGCACCAGAGCAAATCAAGGAACTGGTGAACTGGGGCGTGAACTTCGACAAGAAAGATGATGGCACCTTTGACTTGCATCGAGAGGGTGGCCATTCCGAATTCCGCATCTTACATCATGCCGATGACACAGGTGCCGAGATTCAGCGAGGACTGATGGAGGCTGTACGCCATGATCCTACTATCACCATTAAAGAGAACCATTTTGCGGTGGAGATTATCACACAGCATCATCTTGGCGTACGTGTGACACGTCGTTCGCCACATATCCAGTGTTATGGCGCCTATGTGCTGAATCCGGAAACGGGAAAGGTGGATACCTACCTGTCGAAAATTACGGTGATGTGTACAGGTGGCACGGGAGCGGTCTATCTGACCACTTCCAATCCTGTCATCGCCACTGGCGATGGCATCGCGATGGTCTATCGTGCCAAGGGTACGGTGCAGGATATGGAGTTTGTGCAGTTTCATCCCACGGTGCTCCACAACCCTAAGGAGACACATCCCGCCTATCTCATCACCGAAGCGATGCGAGGCTATGGTGGCATACTGAAACTGCCTAATGGCGAGACCTTCATGGAGAAATATGATGAACGTCTGTCGTTGGCACCTCGTGATATCGTGGCACGGGCTATCGATAAGGAAATGAAGATTCATGGCATTGATCACGTCTGTCTGGACGTCACGCACAAAGATGCTGCCGAGACACGTCATCACTTCCCCAATATCTATCAGAAGTGCCTGTCGATAGGTATCGATATCACTACCGACTATATTCCTGTCAGGCCTGCTGCCCACTATATGTGCGGAGGTATCAAGGTTGACCTCAACGGGCATTCGAGCATCGAGCGTCTCTATGCCCTTGGCGAATGTTCATGCACAGGATTGCATGGAGGTAATCGTCTGGCTTCGAACTCTCTGATCGAGGCGGTGGTTTATGCCGATGCTGCTGCGAAGGATTCCCTCAAGCATGTTGACCTTTATGACTATAATGACAAAGTGCCAGAGTGGAACGACGAGGGGACGATGACCAACGAGGAGAAGGTGCTCATTACACAGAGTGTGAAGGAAGTCAACCAGATTATGTCTAACTATGTGGGCATCGTGCGTTCAGACCTTCGACTCCATCGTGCCTGGGATCGTCTGGATATGCTCTATGAGGAGACGGAGCGACTGTTCAAGCGAGTGAAGGCATCGAAGGATATCTGTGAGCTGCGTAATATGATTAATGTTGGCTATCTGATCACTCGCTTTGCTTTGGAACGCAAGGAGAGTAGGGGACTTCACTATACCATCGACTATCCTGTGCATGCCTACGACAAACGGTAGGTAGGCATGGAAGACAGAAAAAGACAACCTAAACACGACTGCCAATCGTCTGGCGATGTTTAGGTTGTCTTTTTTTTGCTAAATTCTTATTGTTTCAATGTGGTGACTGTCGACTGTTTCAGGCTCTGTCCCATGATGTCTTGGGATGCCTCGCCCTTGATGCTCTTTACCCAGCCGTTGTCGTTCATGGTGTAGGTGTTCTTTTCGGAAATCTCAATCTTCATCTGACCCATCACCATGTCGATGTTCTTCTTGATCATCTCAGCCTGCTCAGGAGCCTGCTCCTCTACCTGCTTGATGATAAACTCCTTGAGCTGATCCTTTGTCATGTTGACATTGGCATTGGTGATGATGTTCTGGCCAGCAATGAAGTACATACGCTTCATCTGCAAGCCTTCCTTCTCGATATCCTCCACGGCACCATTGGCAACTTGCTTGCCATTAAGTGCCAGTACGCCAGACTCCTTGAAATCCTCGAGCAGCGTCTGCTCCTTGATGCGGTTAGAGAACTGCTCGATCAGTTTGTCCTTAGGTAGCATCTGTCCTATTTCTGGATTGTCGGCCAGCATCTTTCCTACTAGCTCTTCCAGGTTCTTCGTCACAGCAGCTTTTGCCTCGTCGTAGTTCATGATCTTCTGCACCTGTCCATTGGCATCGGTAGCCAGTTTGAAAGCTACTCCCTTTCGCATGTTCACGGGAATGAGCAACATCTGTCCGGCCATATTGGCATCTTCACTTCCCCCTTCCATCTGGGTGTCGGTGATAGTGACGGTAATAACGGCACCATTGGCAGAGACATCGCTGACAGCGTACTCCTGGTCGATGTTGATTTTCAGTTCCTGACCTCCCACGCTGATTTGGTTTGCCTCTGTGTACATGGCCTTGAAGCCGTTTTCCAGCTTTGGTGAGATCATCGTCTGTGCCTGGGCTATCAGAGCCATTAGCAGCACAGCACTTGTCAAAATAAGTTTTTTCATAGTCATTTTATACTAAATGTGAGATAAGTTCCTCTCGGTCGCCAGGTAGCATGTCGATGACGGGAATCTCGATCATGGTATAGCAGCCTGGCTGTTGGCGCATGGATGCACGAGCCACGTTGACCAGCACCTGTCCTGTCAGGGCGGGATTGTTGATGGTCATGTTGAATTCAAAACGCTGGTTCTGAGTCTGTCCGCTGACACCCTTGCGCACTAGGTTCACACCATGCCCCATGTCGCGCACATCGTCAACACTCTGTACCTGGAAGACATGAGTCTCGTCTGATGCAAAATAGGGGTCAGCCTTGATGGCTGCTGTCACCTCGTCTAGACTGGCACCGTCTTCGAGTTCTACATAGACCATACGACGGTGTATGCCTTCGCCAAGGGGAATGGTCATCGACAGGGCATTCCTGACGCCAGCCTTTGACCGTACGCATACGCTATGTCCCATTGACATGCCTGGTCCGAAATTGGTATAGCTGAGGCCTTTGGGTGCCAGACTTTGCATCAGTGTGCGTACAATGGAGTCGCTGCCTGGATCCCATCCTGCAGCGATAACGCTTACAGTGCCTGTTTGCTTGTTGAGCTCGGTTAGCGTTCGGCGATAATCGCGGATGAGGGTGTGGATGTCGAACGAGTCGACGGTGTTGATACCCAGTGGCAGGATCTGCTTGGCATATTCTTCGCACGAGCGGGTAGGGGTGGCCAGGATGGCAACGTCGACATTAGCCAGCTCGCGTATGTCTTTTACCACCTTGTATGGGGCAAGTTCTGCGGGTTTTTTTTCTGCACCATTCCGGCGTACGATGCCAGCTACTTCAAAATCGGGAGCACTCTCCAGGGCCTGGAGAGCATAGCGCCCAATGTTGCCGTATCCTACTACGGCTGCTCTGATCTTTTTCATTACTCTTAGTGATTTTGTGTTTGTAGAACGTATAAAAGCGCGGACTGGAAGGTATGTCCAGATAGTCCGCGCATGTAATTGTTTGTGGTTCGGTGAATACTATTCCTTATCAGCATTCTCTGCGTCAATGGCCTTGATCTTCTCTTTCACCAGTTGGATTTCTTCTTTCAGTTTCTCTACCTTGCGGTTCATCTCGTCAATGAGCGAGTTGCCCTTCTTGGAACTTGCACTGAGGAATCCCAGGTTGTTCTCGTAGGTCTGTGCCTCTTGCTTGAGCTGTTCGTACTGACGCATCAGGCGTGCACGTTCGTTGTCGAGTGCATTCTCACCACGCTCGGCTACCTGTCTCAGATTGTCCTTGAACTTGTTCAGACGGCGGCGTGCAACACTGATGTTAAGGTCTTTATAGAGCTTGTCGAGCACTTGGTGATACTCTTCATAAAGCTTGTCTTTCTCCTTGAAGGGCACGTGACCTATGCCGTTGTATTCTTCGACAAGTGACTGTATCTTTGCCTGCACATCAGCACCTGCCTCTTCTGCAGTTGCTTTCATGCGACTGATGACGTCGCGTTTCTTGTCCAGGTTCTGTCGCTCCTCGCTACGTTGTCCGGCTCCGGCTGCGTTCCGTGCCTCAAAGAATTTGTTGCAGGCTCCCAGGAATTCTTCCCAGAGCTGGTCTCCCAGTTTCTTGGGTACCATGCCAATGGTCTTCCATTCCTTTTGCATGGCAATGAGTTTATCGCTGGTCGATCGCCATTCTGTGCTCTCTTGCAGTGCTTTTGCCTTTTCAATGAGTGCACGTTTCTTCTCGGCATTCTCTTTGTATGCTTCTTTCAGCTTGCGGAAATGCTCAGCCTTGCTGGCGAAGAACCCGTCGCAGGCAGCACGGAAGCGTTCAAAGATTTTCACGTTCATCTTCTGTGGAGCAAAGCCTATGGTCTTCCATTCTTGCTGGATAGCGATAATCTCCTGTGTATGACGATCCCAGTCGCCACTGCCTTTGTTCTCTTCGGCAGCAATAGCTTCTACCTTCTCGCACAGAGCAGTCTTCTTCTCCAGATTTTCTTCTTCACGGGCACGAAGACCCTCGAAGTGCTGCTGATGGCGCTTGTTGATAATGGTAGAGGCTGCCTTGAAGCGCTGCCAGATCTCCTCGCGTAGCTCTTTGCTCACGGGGCCTATCTCGCGATATTCCTGGTGCAGTTTCTGCAGTTGGTGGAAGGCACTGATGACGTCTGCCTCGTCTGCCAGTTTCTCTGCTGCTTCGCAGAGACGTGTCTTGGCTTCCAGGTTCTTCTTGAAGTCCAGTTCGCGAGCTTCGCTATTC
This sequence comes from Prevotella sp., assembly GCA_024684515.1. GTDB lineage: Bacteria > Bacteroidota > Bacteroidia > Bacteroidales > Bacteroidaceae > Prevotella. The sequence goes on along the minus strand of JAIKWS010000110.1, from coordinate 54,367 downwards.
AGTTTGAGCAGGTCGTAGAACTGCTCCACATAGAGTTGGTAGTTACGCCATAGCTCGTTGGCCTTCTCTGCGGGAACGGCTTTGATCTCTCGCCATTCTTGCTGCAGAGCCTTGAATTCCTGATAGGTCTTGCTGGCTTCCTCGGGTGAGGTGACCATGGCTTTTATCTTCTCAATGATGGTAAGCTTCTTCTTGAGATTCTCCTCTTTCTCGGCTTCCAGTTCGCGGAATTGCTGTTGCCTGCGCTCCTTGATGATGCCCATTTCAGCCTTGAAAGCTTCTTCGGCATCGTCGGGGGTGATCTGATAAGCCTCGGGATCACCTCCACCATCGATGTATGCTTTCAGCTTGGCTTCACGTTCGGCAATATGCAGTTTGTAGAAGGTTGTCTTCAGGTAGTCTACTTCATCTTTTTGCGGAACGTCTTCTCCGTGTGCAATTTCCTTTACACGTTCCAGTACTTCAGCCTTTGAAGTGTACACATGTCGTTCTTCAGCAGGTGTTTCTTCTGCCGTAGCTTCTTCCTCATCCGTTAGTAGGAACTCTTCCTCGGCAGTGGTATCTTCTGCTGGGTTTTCTTCCTTTCCGGCTTTTGGAGCTTCTTCCGCTACTGGGGCTTCAGGTTCCGTCTCTTTTGTTTCTACTTCAGAAGTGGCAAGTGCTGCTGGCGCCTGCTCTTCTACCTTCATTCCCTCTTGGTTTCCTGTTTCTTCGACTGGCGAGTTCACGGGGATGTTTTCTTGAGAGTCCATCATTTAACTGTTTTAAGTTACTGATTTGATTAGTCTGTTCACAATTCGTGACAAAGGTAATAAAAAGTTGAAAGTTGGGAGTTGAAAATTGGAAGTTTTTCCTCTTCTTTATTAATTTTTAACATTACAATGTCCACTCTCCCTTTCTCCCATGCCATTTTGTACGGTTTAAATCAGACGTTTGTGACGGAAGAACCACCAGGCGGCAGCTGCTGTACCTACCGAGATGATGAGTGCCAGTATGAAGCCAAAGGGCTTTTCTTCCATGCCGTTGATGAGGTTCATGCCGAACAGTGAGGCAATGAGGGTGGGGAACATCATGATGATGGTGGCCGAGGTCAGTGTACGCATCACGGTGTTCATATTGTTGTTGATGATGCTGCTGTAGGTATCCATCGTTGACTCCAGGATATCACTATAGATGGCTGTCGTCTCACGGGCCTGTGTCATCTCGATGTTGACATCCTCAATGAGGTCGGCGTCAAGTTCGTCAATCTGCAGTTTGAATTTCAGTTTGGCCAGCAGTGTCTCGTTTCCGCGGATGGATGTCTGGAAATAGGTCAGCGAGTCCTGCAGGCGGCTTAGCCCGATGAGGCTCTCGTTGTTCACATCGCGGTCCAGGTTGCGTTTGGCCTTGTCAATGAGCGAATTGATTTGCTTCAGTCGCTTCAGGTACCACACGGCCGAGGAATAGAACAGCCGGAAGATCATGTCCACGTAGTCGGTGAAGCCAACACCTCGTTTCTGCTGGTATGATACGAAGTCTATCATCATATTCGTCTCGTAATAGCATACGGTGATGGTGACGTCCCGCTTGTGGATGATGCCTAGGGGTACTGTTGTATAAGGTGTACGCGAACGTATTTCTTTTACATAGGGTATACGCAGGATGATGAGCATCCAGCCGTCGTCGTACTCGTAGCGGGCACGTTCGTCGGTATCGCTGATGTCGGTGATGAAATAGTCGGGGATGCCGAATTGGTTCTCTAGCTCGTGCTGGTCGTCCTCTGTGGGGCATGTTACTTGAATCCAGCTGTTGGGCTGCCACTCCTGGAGTTGGCTAAGCCCACCTTGGAAGTTCCAAAATGTCTTCATTGTGTTGCTAATCCTCTTTTGTTAAAAGATTTGTGGCCAGAGGACTAGCAGTGCGTTGTTCTGCCGATTCCTCCCGCCTAACGTTTGTTACTATCCGCCGGGTAATCGTCCATATTGGTTGCTGATTGGTTAGACTTCTGGTTGTTTGTGGGTGCAAAGGTACAAAAAAATCCGCAAATTCCAAAGAATTCGCGGATAAAATGTTTGAAAAGGGAGTGGTCTTACTTCGTCGGCACATCTTCCAGTGTCTTCTTCAGCAGCTGCCAGAAGGGCTCTACGGTGGCGATGAGGGCTCGCTCGGTAGTGGTGTGGGGCGATTTCATGGTGGGACCGAGGCTGACGACGTCCAGATGTGGGTATTTGCCTAGGATGACTGAGCACTCCAGTCCTGCATGGTCTACCTGGATGATGCCATCCTCGCCAAACAGTTCCTTGTATTCTTTCAGCAGCAGGTGCAGGACCTCGCTGTCGGGATTGGGATCCCATCCGCCATACGATCCTGCCGTCTCCACCTTCATGCCTGCCATGTTGAAGCAGCTGTCCAGCATCTTCACCACATAGTCCTTCATATCCTCGCGACTCGAGCGGGCCAGGATCTTGATGGCTGCCTTGCCATGCTCAATGTCGATGATGGCGAGGTTGGAACTGGTCTCTACCACGTTGGGATAGCTGGGTATGAAACGGATGACTCCATCGTGACAGGCATAGATGGCATCCACGATATTATCCTGTATTTCAACGGGCAGTTCGGTCTTCGGAGCTTCCACCTCTTCGACGATGACCTCGATGCCTTGTGGCTCGATGACCTTATATTCGTCGTTGAAGTCTTCCTTCCAGTCGGCACATAGCTCTTTCAGTGCTTCCACATTGTCGGCAGGCAGGGTGAGCACAACTTCGGCCTTGAAGGGTATGGCATTGCGCATGTTGCCGCCATGCCAGCAGGCTAGACGGGCATCCAGTTCTTCGATAGCTTCACGTACTAGTCTCACCATCAGCTTGTTGGCGTTGCCACGTCCTTCGTGAATCTCCAGACCGCTATGTCCGCCACGCAGGTTCTTGATGGTGACTTTCACAGCAGCATCTTCACTGTCGGTGTCTGCTTCTTTGTATTCCAGGGTGGCTGTCACGTCGATGCCTCCTGCAGAGCCAATGACAAACTTTCCCCAGTGCTCCGAGTCGAGGTTCAGCAGGATGTCCCCCTGCAGTTCTCCCTCTGGCAGATCGTTGGCACCGAACATGCCTGTCTCTTCATCGGCAGTGATCAGGGCATCGATGGGACCATGCCTGAGAGTCTTGTCCTCCATGATAGCCATGATGGAAGCTACGCCAAGGCCGTTGTCTGCTCCCAGTGTGGTTCCCTTCGCCTTCACCCACTCACCGTCAATCCAGGGTTCGATGGGGTCGGTTTCGAAGTTGTGTGCCGACTCAGGGGTCTTCTGAGGTACCATATCCATGTGTGCCTGCAGGATGATGCCCTTACGGTTTTCCATACCTGGTGTGGCGGGTTTGCGCATGTGGATGTTGCCTGCTGGATCCTTCACGGCATATACGCCAGCCTCCTTGCCGAAATCGAGGAGAAACTGCTGAATCTTCTCCAGATGTCCGCTGGGACGGGGTACTTGTGTCAGTTTGTAGAAGTTGCGCCAGATGCATGCTGGCTTCAGGTTTTGAATTTCGTTCATAGTCTCTGTCTTATGGTTTTAGGGTTAAACGTTGCATGAAGGATAGTCGTGCCCAGGCATAGATGCCTAGTGCGATGACCAGGAGGGTCTGCACGGTGTGAACGATGAGCACGAAGTAAAGAGCCTGTTCATCCTGCACACCATAGAGGATGAGCATGGTCTTCACGGCAAAGTGCCAGGGACCGGCACCATTGGGTGTGGGGACGATGACGGCAATAGATCCCACGACGAAGGTCACCAGTGCGCATGAGATGCCTAGGTCCCTGGTGAAGTCGAAGCAGAAGAATGTCAGGTAGTAGTGCAGGAAGTAGCACAGCCAGATGCCTATCGTCATCAGGGTGAACAGGGGTATGCTGCGGACATTCTTCAGCGAGACGATACCTTGCCAGATGTCGCTGATAGTGGTCTTCACCTTCTGGTAGATGGAGAGGTTGCGAATCAGCACATATACCAGTATGCCGATGGCGACAACACAGATGCCGGACACCAGCCATCCTGCCCAGGTGAAGCGGCTCAGGATGGCACTGATGTTAGTGCCTGTCTCCTTGAAGAAGGTGCCGAAGGTGCTCATCTCCAGCAGCAATGTGATGCCCACGATGGTCAGCATCAGCAGCATGTCTACCATGCGTTCGGTGACTACGGTGCCCAGTGCTCGCGAGAAAGACACCCCCTCCCATCGCTTCAGCACGCCACAGCGGGTGAACTCGCCTATGCGGGGGATTACCAGCGAGGCTGCATAGCTCAGGAAGATGCTGTTCACCGTCACACTGCTACGTACACTGCCGGCAAAGGGCTCCAGGGTCTGGCGCCAGCGCCACCCACGCAGGGCCTGTGCCAGGATGCCAAAGGGGAATGACAGGAGCATCCACGTCCAGTCCATCTCGTAGAGCAACACATCGCGGACACGGTCAAAATCGAAGCCTCTGTACATCCAATAGAGGATGGCACCACCTAGTAGTAGGGGCAGTAGAATCTTCACCGTGTTGCCAAATGGGCCGTTCTTTGCTGATAACATGATGCAAAGATAGCAATTTTTGTGCGTTTTGCAGAAAAGTCATCTGCCCTTTAACTCCCTTTAACTCCTTTGACTCTATTAACTCCGCAAAAAGTTGTACCTTTGCACTCATGATAAAGCAAGTAAGACCAAAGAAGAACCTGGGACAGCACTTCCTCATCGACCTGACCGTTGCCCGTCGCATTGCTGATACAGTGGATGTATGTCCACAGTTGCCCGTGCTGGAGGTGGGACCTGGCATGGGAGTGCTGACGCAGTACCTGGCAGAGAAGTCCAGGCCGCTGTATGTCGTGGAGATTGACAAGGAGTCGGTGGAGTATCTCCACGAGCATTTTCCACGACTGCATGATGCTGTCATCTCGGATGACTTTCTGCGCATGGACCTGCGGCAACTGTTTGATGGCCAGCAGTTTGTGCTGACGGGAAACTATCCTTATGACATCTCCTCGCAGATTTTCTTCAAGATGCTTGACAACCGTGACCTGATTCCTTGTTGTACGGGTATGATCCAGCACGAGGTGGCCTTGAGGATGGCTGCTTCCCCAGGCAACAAGCAGTATGGCATCCTCTCTGTCCTGATACAGGCATGGTATCATGTGGAGTACTTGTTTACCGTAGAACCAGGCGTGTTCAATCCCCCTCCCAAGGTGCAGAGTGCCGTCATCCGCATGATGCGAAACGAGGTGACGACGCTAGGCTGTGACGAGTCGTTGTTCAAACGGGTGGTCAAAACCACCTTTGGGCAGCGGAGGAAGATGCTGAGAGTATCGTTGAGGCAGCTCTTCGATGCTCAGCATACTGCCTCGCCTGCTTTCTTCGAGCAGCCGGTGATGACGCAGAGACCTGAGCAGCTCAGCATTCCCGAATTTGTGGCACTTACCAATCTTGTGGCTGCGGAACTCAAGGAGATTTGAGGAATCTCTTCACCTGCAAGTTCCAGTTCAATGCCATCCCATTCTCGCTTTTTGTTGATAAGAATGGTAATTGTAAACTATTTTCTTTTTCGGATATTACTGCGTCACGCAGGATTTTTTGCTACCTCACTATGAAAAAATATTTTCCTAGTTAGGAAAAAAGTTTTTCCTCGTATATTTCGGTTCTTTTTGGATTTTTGATGTAAATAAAATTCGTAAAACAAAAAATTCTATTTTTTTCTGGCAACATCTCATACAAATTTCTCAGAATGCCGATGTTTAAAGGGCTAGAGGCCCGTGAGGTGTTTGAGCAACACCTCATACGCCTCAAACCCTTTGTACATCGGCCTTTCAGCTGACGGCCCGCAACGAGGGTATACGTGTTGAACTCTCAGATGAGGAGTACGAGTATCTGCTTGCACGGCATAAAGCAGGGTGTAATAAGCAGCCTTGCAACAGACCTCGTGGAGCCTGTTAACAGTTTGTCGAGGGCTTAGCTATTGCCTCAGGTCGCTTGGCTTACGACCTGTCTTTATTTTGAATTTCGAGGAGAAATAGTCTGGCGACTCAAAGTTCAGACGATAGGCTATTTCCTTGATGCTCATATCGGTGGTGGTGAGCAACTCTTTGGCTCGCTGTAGTCGCAGGTCTTGCTGATAGGTGGCTGGCGACAGTCCGGTATGCTCCTTGAACAGTTTTCGGAAGTTGCTGTAGCTCATGCCGATGTCCTCAGCTACTTGCTGAATGGTGAGTGGCGACTCGAGCTCTTCGCGAATGCGTAGACGGGCACGGTTGATCAGGTCTACATGACTCTGGTTGCGGGTCTTCAGTTCGATATTACGTTCCAGTGAATACATCAGTCCGATGAGATGGTTCACAATGCCTGCCATCACCTGTTGTGAGTAGGCTTCCTCTGCCTGTGCTGCTGCGTAGGCAGCACGATAGAGACTGACGATGTCATCAGAGAAGCCAACGTGGTAGATGGGTTTGGTGGGAGAGAGAAAACCTGCCCGCACCCGGTCATCGATGTTGTGGCCTTTGAATCCTATCCAGTATTTCTTCCAGCCACGGGGACCCGTAGGATGATAGCTATGCCACTCGCCAGGATAGAGCATGAAGAAGTCTCCTTCCACGAGGTGAGCCTCTGGCACGGTACGGCTATGGAAGACACCCTCGCCCTCGGTGATATATAGCAGCTGGTATTCCGTCAGTGTCCTGCCCTTGTCGATGTCGAAGTAATAGCCGTCGGCATGTCCACGGGTGGGATATTCATCATCAGGGCCAATCTCTTCATAGCCGATGGTGGTAATGGTGAGTCCCCATAATTGGTCTCGCTCACTGGCGAGCATATATTTACTGGTTTGCATATGATGATAGGTAAGGAACGATGTCGTCGGGCTGGCTGTCATCAAGCGGCTGGCTGGTAACAGGGCTGGGAACCCATATCCAGAAGGTGGATCCGTGACCCTCGCCCTTGCTCTCTACGCCAATGCGGCCGTTGGAACGTTCTGCTATCGACTTGCAGATGCTAAGGCCTAGTCCTGTGCCTTGTACGAAATCGTTGAGTTTGACGAATCGTTCGAATACGCTTTTCTGCTTTTCCTTGGGTATGCCGGCACCCGTATCCTCACAGTAGATGTAGATACCGTTGTTCACATGGCGATAGCCCACACGTATGTGACCCTTGTGGGTGTATTTCACTGCGTTGGTCACGAAGTTGGTGATGACCTGTTGTATACGGCCTTTGTCGATATAGGTCACGAAGCTGCTGTACGGGTTGTCAATGATGAACGCAACGCCAGGCTCTTGCACTCGCTGTGACAGGGATTGGCAGATCACCTTGAACTCCTGTGCGAAGTCTACCTCGGTGGGTTTGATCTCCAGTGGCTTGGCATCGATGGTTGACGCCTCGAAGATATCGTTGATGAGTCGCAGCAGCATGTCGCAGTTGTTGCGGATGATGTGTATGAATTCTTTTCGCTCCTCTGTCGTGCTTACCATATGCAGCAGGTCTGAGAATCCCACGATGGCATTCAGTGGCGTGCGGATCTCGTGGGTCATATTGGCTAGGAACGTGCTCTTCAGCAAACCGGAGTTCTTGGCACGTGCCGTTTCTTCCTTCAGCCGCACCTGAATGTCCATCAGGGGGGTAATATTTCGCACGATGCCGAAGAGGGCTTCCAGGTTGCCGTCCTGATCGTAGATGGGCATACCACTGGTGGCATACCAGGCAGGTGCTTTGTCGATAGGGGTGTACTTGAAGTGGTGGAGGGTGTTGAAGGTCGATCCCAGGTTGTTGAGGTTCTGCATCCTTTCGAGCGCAGCCTCCTGTTCGTCCTCGAACATGCTTTGTATGTGTTCTTCCAGTGTACGTGTGAATTCTGGCTTCCCTAGGGTATGTGAGAAGGAGATGATGTTGGTCTTCATGTCGAGGGTCCACACATACATGTTGCTGTTCTCCATCAGGGTGCGCATTTCTTCCTCGTAGCGGCGGTTGTCGTCTGTCGTCACCTGCAGGGCCATGTTCTGTTGACGCAGTTCCATGTACATGCCTCGTTCTTCGCTGACATCCCTGGCCGTAACGATATAGTGCATCGGATTGCCGTCCTCGTCAAGGGATGGCTTGATCCTGATTTCAATAAATTTATTCAGATTCAGTGTGGGATATTGCATGTGCTGACAGGCGTGTAGGGTCTCCTTGGTACCTAGCTGGTATTCGCCTTTGATCATGCCGAAATCAAAGATTGACGTCTGCATGATCTGCGGATCGTCTTTGTCTGTAATGTCCAGCAGCTCTCGCATCTTGTCGTTCAGGTCGATCAGCCTTCCGTTTTTGTCGTAGAACGACATGGCCACGAGAGAAGAGTCGAACATCCTCCTGTATCGGCTGGCCATCTCCTTGTCCTTCCGTTCTTTCGCCAGGTCTTCCGTGATGTCCCGTGCCGTGATGATAAGGCTTTCTGCTCGTTCGTGCTCATCGTATTCGAGGAAGGAATAGCCAGTCACGTTGATCCATTCCTGTGCATCGTCAGTGCCGTTGTTCCATCTTAGACTGAAGGGGGTGGCCTCTCCGGCCTTGGTCTTCCGTGTGTCGTTTCGGTGGATTATGCTATTCCTGTCGTCAGGGTGCACCCGTTTCAGGATTTCGTCGTAGGAGCAGCCGTCTTCCGGCACTAGGTGGCCATGCAGGTTGGTGACTCGGTTTTGCTTGAGATTGTTGGACATCACGGCAAATTTGCCCATCTTCAGTGCCTGGTGCATCATGGCCTCGAGGTCCTCGTTTCGCAGTATTGCCCTTTTCATGCGTCGTTTCGTTACCAGGTAAACGAATGTCAGCAGGATGGCTGCCAGGATGATGATAAGGCTGATGATGATGGCGGTGGCGGAGGCCTTCCCCGAGTAGGAGTCGACGTAGAACCATTTTTCCCTGATGCGGTCTATGTCACCCTTTTGCTGCATACGGGCAAATTCACTGTCTATTTCGTCTATGAGTTCCTTGTTGTATCCCGTGACGAGTATCTCTGTGGCGTTGATGTCCAGTTTGTCAAGGGTGATATCCTCGATGTTGTATTCCTTTATCTTCCATTTCAGTAGCTCGTTGCCCCATACGAAATAGTTGTATTCGCCATTGGCAACGCCAGCCAGTGCTTCACGGGCTGAGCAGAACCGGTAGCTAGTGTTGCCGAGCAGGTCTTCGAGCAGTGTCTTGCTGATAGAGTCGTTGCTGCCATTGAAGACGATGGATTTCTGTCCCCGCAGCATGTCTAAGCTGGTGAACGAGGGCATGCTCTTGCGATGTGCCAGCATGATCTGATAGTACGACAGGGGGGTGCGTGTATGGAAGAACTGCTCATCATGGAAGCGGTTGCGATAGTCGACGATGAGGTCGGCTTCGTGGTTGAGGAACATCTCGATGCTCTGTTTGCGTGATTTCATCACGAACTCATGCTCTATTCCTAGACTTTTCAGGATGATGTGCAGCACTTCCACGTTGAAACCGTCCGACTGCCCTTTGTCGTTGATGAACTCATAGGGTGCGAAGTCCCAGTCAGAGGCGATGATGACTCTGCGTGGCACGTCGGCACGGGCCATTGCCATGCCTGCGATCAGGATGACAAGCAGCATCAGCGGCCTGTATGCCAGGGTTCTCGTATGGTGGAATTGCCTGTTCATCTGCATGCTTCCTTACCTTTGTTTCTTTAGTTCTACTTCTAAGGCCTCGCATGGGATGGTAATCCATACGTTGGTGCCTTTGCCCACCTCGCTGCTGATGTTGATGGTGCCACCGAGCTGGGTGACTATTTCCTTGCAGATAGGCAGTCCCAGGCCAGTGCCCTGGTAGTTGGCCTGCGAGGTGTTGAAGCGCTCGAAGATGTGCTCCAGTTTGCTGGCCTCGATGCCCGAACCAGTATCTATGATGGTAATCATCAGCTTGTCGCCAATATATTCGTAGCGGGCCCGGACCGATCCCTGCGAGGTGTAGCAGGCAGCATTCTCGGCTACCTGCTGGATGACACGGCCTACGTTGGCATCGTCGATCATGACGACCAGCTTCTCGTAGTTGTTTTCCACCACATAGTTCACTCCCTCTTTCTTCTTGTTGCCCCATCCCATGTGGCAGTGGGCCTCGAAGGTCTGTGTGAAGTCCATCGGCTGGGTCTTGATCTCCACCATCCTGGCATCCAGTCGCGAGAGGAACAGGATGTCGTTGATCAGGTTGAGCAGATAGTTGGAGTTCTTCTTGATCTCGTCGATGAGGTGCTCTTCCTGTTCGGCAGACTCCGTGTGCTCGAATTGTTCTGCAAAGCTCACCACGGTGTTCAGTGGCGTGCGGATCTCGTAGCACATGTTGTGGAGGAATTTGTTCTTCACCTGTTCTATCTCCTGTGCTTTCTCCGACTCCAGCAGTAACAGCTGCTCGGTGTGTTTCATCTCTGTGGTATCACGGCAGATGCCGGAGTAGAGGGTCACCACTCCGTTTTCGTCCAGTGTGGGGAACAGTTGTATCTGTATGCATAGGAACTTGTCTCCCGGCAGTCGCAGCCGGGTGCGTATGTCGCAGTTCTGCACCTTGTTCGTCATGCGGTCCATAGCCCTGAAGCTTCGCATGACCTGTCGCACCGAGACTTTGTCGAGCAGGTTCAGGCACCGCTGCTGGGTCAGCACATATTGTGGTTCGTGCATGCGCCTGTAGATGGTCAGCATGTGTGTCTCTGGCGAATATTTCACCATCTGGACACCTCCCACCTTCATGGCATAGTTGATGTTGTCCACATAGTTGGTCACCTCCTGCATGCCTATTCGCAGCTGCTCGAGGTTGTTCTGGGCCTTGTGGAAATTGTCTACCAGCTCGGTCACCTCACGGCCTGTGCCGTAGACACCAAGCATCTGGTGCTCGTGGTCGAAGACGGGCACCAGCTGCAGCTCGTAGTCCAGGGTTCCCGTTCGCTTTCGCGACTCCAGGTGCTTCTCGCTGGCATAGTCTAGGAAGAGGGTGGCGTAGAAGTAGTCTGTTTTCGAGAAGTCGTCGATGCTGAAATTTTCCTTTGGCAGGATGTCGCTGAGGTTGACATGTTCTTTCAGCACGTCTTCGAGCTTCATCTTGAAGGTGTCCTGGGCACGTTCGTTCATGTCGGTGATGAACCCCTTGTTGTCGTAGTAGATCATGTCTACCATAGCGGTGTCGAAGACCGACTGGTAGTGGCGCATCAGCCTCTTGTCTGTCTGCAGCTGCTCGTATTCCTCAGAGATGTCGTTCTTCGTTCCGATAATGATGGTTGGCTCTCCCTTTTCACTTCGCAGCACAGAGATATGGACTCTATACATGCGTTTCTCATCGCGGTCTCCGTCCTTGGCCTCCATCTCGAGCCTGAGGTCTGTTTCTTTTTTTGCTGTCACCTGCTCGATGGCTTTCATCAGCCGTTTGAAGTCGTCAGGTTCATATCTGCGTCCGAACTCCTGGGTGGAGTAGATGCGTTTGTTCTGGATGTTGTTCTCATACCAGGTGAACATCTTTTTCTTCACGTCGTATGTCCATACTTTCACCTTGCAGCTCTGTAGGATTAGTGCCAGGGTGGCGTTACGTCTTCTGATCTCTTTCGTGACGTTACGTTCGCGAAGTCTGTACAGCAGACTGGCCAGGGTGAGCACGAAGGCCACGAAGCCGATGCCAATGAGCAGGTTTTTCAGCCACGAGGGCATGTCGGTGGGCATCTCGTATTCTTCTGGATAGAACCATTTCTGCTCCAGTGGCCGCAGCTTGTTGTCTGCTTTCAGCTGCAGGTAGGTGTCGTCGATGATCCGCAGCAGCTGCTTGTCGTTGGCCATGAAGCGATAGTCGCCCGATGGCATGTCGATAGGCGACAGCGTCAGGTTGTCGGTATGGTACTTGTGGATGAGCCATTTCAGCGACATCGTGTTCCACAGCACCTGACCACGGCCCTCTGCACTGATGAGCTGGATCGACTTGTCCATGTCGCCATGGGGAATGGCATGGTCGCCCCAGCCACGGTCCTCCATGAGATGGTGGCTGAAGCTGCCTTCGTGGACGATGAACTGGCCCTCCACGAGGTCGTCAACTCTCTTGGCGGTGGTAGGCTCCTGCTTGGGGTGTGCAATGCTATGGGTGAACAGATGTATGGTGTTGCGACCATAGTACGTGGTGTACGGGTCGTGGAAGCTAGCCACCATGCCAAGCATCAGGTCGGCCCGGCCCGTGCGCAGGTCCTGCAGGGCCAGTGGCGTGGGCTTCAGGTGTATTTCGTAGGGGATGTTTAGTTCGTCGAAGATGAGCTTCAGCATGTCCACGTTGTAGCCGGTAGGGTCTCCGTCGTCGTCAAGGAAGACGTAGGGCCACAGATCCCAGGCATCGACATAGATCAGCGGGTGCTCTTTGGTGAACCTGTGTTGCAGATTGCCAGGCAGCTGAGCATGTGCCGAGGAGGATAGGAACGAGAAGGCAGGGAATAGGCATGCTAGCACGGGGATGAGCAGCAGCAGTGTCAGTGCCCTCCCTCGCCTGGATAATCGTATGCTTTTCCCCTGGGTTTTCATCTCTGTCTGTGTCTTGTCTCCCTGATTGTTCCTCCTTTCCGTCCGACTATTTGCCTATCTTCAGCTCCTTCAGTCCAGCCACCACCTGGTCGGCAATCTGCTGCATGCCTTTCACGTTGGGGTGGCCGGCAGTCTTGTCAATGCCGCTGAGACGGATCACGGGCACGTCGTAGTGCTGGCAGATGTCTGTCACCGAGGTGTTGATGCTCTCCTTTAGGTCACAGTTCAGGATGTAGACGATGCTGGCCGTGGGATAGCGGTCCTGCATGTGGCTGAGCAGATAGGCCAGGGCAGGACGGAAGGTGTAGAGGTCGGCTCTTCGCCAGCCTTCGTATTTGTATTCGCCTATGGGTGCATCGCACCACGCATCGTTGGTGGCTCCCAGCAGCAGGATAACGTCGGGGGTGCCCAGACTCTTGTGGCGCGTGATAAACGACCGGTGGGTATAGTCGGCATCGCTATAGCCCGTGTTGCAGATGGTGGCACCGCTCCACGAGTTGTTCACCTCCAGTTTCCAGTTCATGCGTTTGATGACCTGCCACCACCAGGTCTCCCTGACACTGCTGACGTCAGTACGTCGTACATCGTCCTTGCGGTCGAAGTACCAGGTTTCCATGCTGTCGGGGGTGATATAGCCTTCGAAGGTAGAATAAGAGTCACCAAAGATGGTGACGCTGGGCTTGCCCTGTGCCGAGGCGGTCACTACACAGGAAAAGAGCAAAACTATGCAAAAGAATGATTTTCTCATAGGTTTTTAGCGTAATTTTGTGCAAAGATACTAAAAATGTAGCTAATGAATGTCGTTTTTATCTATTTTAACACTAAAGCGCTGTATAAATGACCTTGACGCGATGGGCGAAGAGTATAGGAAGATAGCAACTAACTATCTATTGGAATAAGTTTCAGGTAAAATGAAAAGCATCCTTCGACATTCTCAGCCGAAGGATGCTTCCGTTTCCTATTCCGTTGGGTAACCAGGGTATCGTCTTTTAGTTCTTCCCCAGGATGATATTCATCAGAGTCTTCACATCAGCGATATTGATATTCGTGTCCGCGTTCACGTTCACGTCGGCTGCTTCGTGGTCGTACTGGTACGGTTCGTCATTGTCCTTACCTAGAATAATATTCACGAGAGCAGTGGCGTCGGCAATGGTAATCTTCTTGTCGCGGTTCACGTCTTCGCGCAGGAACTTATACTTACCAGGCAGTGTGACAGGCAGCACATTGTTCGTGGGACGTACGTCCTTGACAGTTTCGCCGTTCTGCACTGGCGTGGTGCGCAAGAAGAGCGTCTGGCTATAGTCAGGCTGATCGACAGCCAGGGTGACAATCTTCACTTTGTTCTTCTGTTCTGCCGTGGCATCGTAAAGGTCGCTGCTGCTGACCGTCACCTCATTGCCCACAGCTTCGGTGGCGACTGTCGATGCATAGAGGCCCACCTTCACAGACAAGTTGTCGGCCAGCGGTAATAGCGAGGCATTGTTCACCTCAGCGATGATGCTTGTCCGTCCGTTGTCATCGGTCTTCTTACTCAGTACCTTCAGCGTCATGTCCACCTGGCGCACGTTCACTTGTGTGCCACCCTGCTGGATGCGGCGTGTATGGTTGGCGATAGCGCGGCGGCGAGCCTTGAGCGAATTGCTGTTACCTGCTTTGAAATTGGCAGCCACATCGTATGTGATGGTGCCGTCAAAACTGTCGTCCACGGTATAGTCAACTTTCAATTCGGTGGTTTCTTGCGGCATCACTGATACATTACGAGATAATGTCTCGCCTCCCATTGTCACATCTACGCTTTCGATGGGTTCGAAGCCGTTGTTCACCAACGTAATCGTTACGGGCACCTTCTGATCGCTGGTCACGTCGTAGGGATTGAAACTGATCTTATGGTCGATGTTGTTGGTAAAGGCTACAGGCGTCTCCATCACTGCAGAACCGTCGTTCTCACCGCTCACGCAGTAGGCCTGACAAAGTAACGTGCCTGTGACGAAAGCGCATATTAGGCGGTAGATATCCATCAGTGGTTCTGAATTGTTCTGCCAGAATTTAGTCTTATGTTGTTGTCTTTCGCTATCTTGAAAGGGCACTGCTATTCACAGTGTCCTCGTAAGTCTAATTCCATTTGCTTACATCAACATCAGTCTCGACTTATTTGTTGACAACCTTTTTTGCCTCGGTGCCCACTTTGACGATATAGACACCTTTGACGAAGGTGGTGAGGTCGTAGGTGCCACTTTGGTTGGCACTGAGCACCTGCTCACCTTTCATATTATATACTGTGAGCTTCTCGCCTGCCGCGATGTCGGCATGCAGCATACCGCCTTTGAACTGGATGGTTGACTTGGCTTCATTCATGTTAGCGATAGCATTGGTACCATTTGCAAAGAACATCTTCTGCAGACCGCTCAGCGGTAGGCTCTGCGATGTGCCGTCCTTCAGCTGGAGGATCATGTTCGTGGTGTCAAACGTGATCTTCTGGATGTTGTTCACCGTGAAAGAGGTCTCACCGCCAGACTGTGCGATGGTGAGATACTGATAACTGTCGGCCATTGCCGTGCTACCAATCATCAGCAGCAAGGAGGCTATCATTGTACGGATATTTTTCATGTGCTCACAATTTTTGGTGCAAAGTTAGGCATTATTTCGAAAAAATAGCCAAAGGCCTGCTATTTTTTTTCCAAAAATGTTGCAAATAACAAATTATTTGTCTAATTTTGTCAGCAGAAACGAACAATTAAAACCAATTGACTTATGATAGACGTAAAAGAGACTTTGCAGAAGAGCGAGGAACGTATGGAGATGGCAGCCATGTTCCTGGAGGACGAGCTGAACCGTATCCGGGCAGGAAGGGCCAACGTCGCCATCCTCGACGGAGTGAGAGTAGTGAGCTATGGATCGCGGGTTCCACTCAATCAGGTGGCCACCGTCAACTGCCCCGATGCACGAACCATCGCCATCAAGCCTTGGGACCGCAAGCAGATGAAGGACATAGAGAAGGCCATCATGGATAGTGACGTGGGTATCACACCCGAGAACAACGGAGAGGTGATAAGGCTTACCATACCACAGCCTACCGAGGAGCGACGTCGAGACCTGGTCAAGCAGTGCAACAAGATTGCAGAGAAGGCAAAGGTCGAGGTGCGCAACGTCAGAAGCGACATCAAGGACAAGCTGAAGAAGGCTGTCAAGGACGGGCTGTCGGAGGATAACGAGAAGGATGCCGAGCTCGAACTGCAGAAGATCCACGACAAATGGATCAAGAAGCTTGATGCACTCATCGAGGCCAAGAACAAGGAGATTATGACAGTCTGATGAAGGGACTCGTCGTACGGAATACTGGCAGCTGGTACACCGTCAGAACTGACGATGGCCGGCTGCTTGAGTGTAAGATAAAGGGAAACTTCCGGCTCAGGGGCATACGGTCCACCAATCCCGTGGCCGTCGGCGACAGGGTGACCATCTCCGAACCGAAGGCAGCAGAGAGGGATGGCATCTTCATTACCGAGATCGACGACCGACGGAACTATATCATTCGCAAGAGCATCAACCTCTCCAAACAGAGCCACATCATTGCTGCCAACGTAGACCAGGCTCTGCTCATCATCACCGTTGCCAACCCACTCACCAGCACCACCTTCATCGACCGATTCCTTGCATCTGCAGAGGCCTACCGGGTGCCCGTCATCCTGGTCTTCAACAAGACAGACCTGCTATCCGACGAGGAACGGCACTACCAGCAGATGATGACCATGCTCTATCAGACCATTGGCTACCAGTGCCTGGAGGTGTCAGCAGCCACAGGACAGGGATTCGGGGAACTGTACAGGCTGCTGCCAGGGAAGGTGACACTGCTCAGTGGCAACAGTGGGGTGGGGAAGTCGACACTCATCAACAGACTCGTGCCTGGGGCTAACCTCCGTACGGCAGAACTCAGTGATGCACACAACACAGGACAGCACACCACAACGTTTAGTGAGATGATTAGCCTCCGGGGATGTACCGACGGCAGGGAGACGGCTCCCGCTGACACCGGCTCAGTTGCACGCGATGAGGAGACTACCCGTGAGGAATCGCAACATGTGGTGACGACCACTTCCGACCAGACGACGGAGGGCTATCTGATTGATACGCCAGGCATCAAGGGCTTCGGATCGT
This sequence comes from Prevotella sp., assembly GCA_024684515.1. Lineage (GTDB taxonomy): Bacteria > Bacteroidota > Bacteroidia > Bacteroidales > Bacteroidaceae > Prevotella. Next base: position 37,701 of record JAIKWS010000110.1, on the reverse strand, counting down.
TCGATATGAAGCCGGAGGAAATCTCAGGCTATTTCAAGGAGATATTCCAGTTCTCGAAAAACTGCAGGTTCAGCAATTGTACCCATACCCATGAACCGGGATGTGCCGTGCTGCAGGCAGTAAACGATCACTATATTGCGCAAAGCCGATACCAGAGCTACCTCTCCATGCTGCAGGATAAGGACGAGGCCAAGTACCGAGAGGCCTACTAATACATTATTATATATTATAGGCAACGTTTCTCATTGGTGGTGAAAAGTGCTGACGTGCGCATAGCAGAGGTGGGGTGCTCCTTCCATCTTTTCCTTGTTGCTGGGAAGAGAACAATTTCTCGAGGAGGAAAAAGTATTTCTCTAGTTAGGAAAAAATATTTCTCTAGTTAGGAAAAATATTTCACTAGTTAGGGAAATGTCAAAGGAAAAGGAATTTATTTTATGCTGATGAGTGTGGAGGTGTTGTCAATACGCACGGCATAGATGCCTGATGGGCATGGTGGCAGGGAGAGCAGGTGGTGGTCTGTTCCCTTTGGCAAGGTGGTCAGAAGGACAGGATGCCCGTCGAGGGCATAGATGCGCAACGGGCTCTCACTGGTAGCGGGTGCGGGCAGTTGGATGACCAGCTGGCGGTTGCTGACGGTGATGCGGGCTGTGGTGTGCTGTTGTGGCAGGTCGCGGATGGCTGTTGCCACCAGGTGGAGCAAGCCGGCATAGACATCTATTTCGCCATAGCCATACAGGTTGTTGGGATAGTCGATGTCCGGTTCCGGATGACGGCATGTTTGCTCAAGAAGCCGGAACACGTCGGTGGGTGTCAGCGTGGGACAGGCCTGCAGCCACAGGGCGATGGCTCCTCCCACGGCCGGTGTGGACATGGAGGTGCCGCTATTGCTGTTCCAGGCATAGGTACGTCCCTGGAAGGTGAAGCGGCTCACATCCCAGCGGTTGTCGCTGGCATCGGGATGGTTCTCGAGATAGAAGCTGTTGTAGGACGAGATGATATTGTTGCCAGGTGCCACACAGTCGGGCTTGACACGTCCGTCGAAGGTAGGCCCCTTGGAGGAGAACTCGGTCAGCAGGCCCCCACTGCCCTTCCAGTAGGCCATGCTGTCGCCAAAGACATTGATGACATGATCGCGATAGCTGGTGGCTCCCACACTGATGACGCTAGGAGAGCTGGATGGTGAGTGTATGCTATGCCCCTTCTCGCCATCTGCCAGCAGGGGGTTGACCTGCGACGAGAAGAAATATCCGTTCATGCGCCACATCTCCACATCGGCTTCGCTACCTAGCAGTTCGAGTGACAGCCGTGGCTCGTGTCCCACCAGTGCGCCATCGGTGGTGATGGTAAGGTCGATGCATGCCTCCCGGCTGTCGTAGCACGAGGTGTAGGCCTCTGCCCGCAGCTGGTAGCCGGCCAGGGAGCAGGTGAGTACGGAGTCGGGCTGCGAGAGTACCTGACGTGCCGTGAGGAGCAGTGTGTCGCCAGGCGAGCGGTAGGCCACCAGCCGCATGGTATAGTCGTCGGCCGACTTCAGCACCACCATCATGGTGCTGTCGCTGCCGAGCAGGAAGGTGCCAGCTGAGGGCTGTCCCTGTCGCTTGTGGATCCAGTTGGTCTTATAGCCTTCGTTGCCTGCCGCTGCCACGAGGATGCGTCCCGGTCCGACGAGGCTGTCGATAAACTCATAGTAGAGCAGGTCGTAGCCCCAGAAGTCCTGCATGCTGCCCTCGCTGAAGGATACGACACAGGGCTTGCCCACCGCCTGTGCATAGTCGAAGATATACTTGAAGCCCAGGGCATCGGTGGCATAGGAATACTTGAAGATGTCAGCAGGATCGATGAACGGCCGGTCCTCGCTGACGGCATTGGCCACCAGGCAGATGTCAGCCTCTGGTGCCATGCCACGGTAGGGGGAGTCGTAGCCGCTGCCCGCAGCGATGCCCAGGGTGTGCGTGCCATGTGCGATGTCTAGTCCGTCACGGCTGTGTCCTAGCGTCAGCAACTGACTGGCCGTCTGATAGTCGCGGCCTACGGGCAGGTCACTGCCCACCGTGTCGGCCGAGATCTGATCCCAGAACCGTTGTATGCGGTAGCGGGTGGTGTCGCGGCTGTAGAAAGATGGGTGGGTGAGGTCGAAACCCACGTCGACGATACCCATCACCACTCCCTTTCCCGTATAGGCCTGTGGCAGCCCCTGTCCGGCATATACCTGTGTGGTATTGAGATGGACGGCCATGGAGTCGGTGAGCACCCGTCCTGTTGGACTAGCCTCTATGCGCAGGATACGACGGTCGTGCGACAGGGAGGCCAGCCGGCTCAGGGGAATACGGGCTATGTGCAGGCTGCCGTAGCAGGCCAGACTGCTACAGTCGTGGTCTGCCAGTGCCTGCCCCGTATCGTCGTCGGTAGTCTTCACGAAGGCAATGAGCGAACGGCTGTCTGCCCCGGAGGAAAGGGAGGACGGACTGCCGGCACGGCTATGTGCGGGCAACAGCTGACCTCTGGCTATCTGGCGCAGCCATGGCGACAGCTTACCCATGGCAGGCCGCTGTGCGTGGAGCACCGGAGCCGTGAGCAGGAGTATAAGTGCTATTTGCAGTAGTCTCTTCACGCTATTTCCTCAATGCATATTTACAATAGTGCCAGCCCTCCTCCTGGTAGATGCCCAGTAGTCGGGGCAGCCGCTGCATGAAATGGTCGTAGTCCTTCTGCCCGGGACTGACCCACTGCACCTCAGCCAGGGCAGCCATGCGTGGCAGCACCTGATACTCGATGAGGTCGGCACTTCCGATATACTCCGTCCAGAGATTGGCCTGCACGCCAAGGACATGTGCCTTCTGCTCTGTCGTCAGCGAGTCGGCAACGGGCTCGTAGTTGTATACCTTGTCGAGGGGTGAATAGCCACCAATCAGGGTGGTATTGGTCCATTCACCGGATGGTATCTGGTAGTAATCGAAGTAGAGGGTGGAGTTAGGGGTGCGCACCACATCAAACCCCTTCTGGGCCGGGTCGTCAATCCCCTGCGAGTCGCGCCAGTTCATGATGACCGATGTCTTCGGGACATCGCAGTACATAATCTCATCCCATCCCATGAGCACCCTTCCGTGCTGACTGAGGAACTGCTCCATCCGTCGGACCATATATCCCTGCAGCCGCTCCTCGGCCGGATAGCTGGCATTGCCCTCCAGGTGCTCGTCACGGATCTTCTGCTGACACCTGGGACAGCTCTTCCACCGCACCTTCGGTGCCTCGTCACCCCCCAGGTGGATGATCTTCGACGGGAAGAGTGCCATGACCTCGGTCAGCACGTCCTCGAGGAACTGATACACCCGTGGGTTGCCGGCACAGAGGATATCCTCGCTCACTCCCCAGTCGGGCCATACCTCGTAGGGACCTCCCGTGCACCCCAGCTCTGGATAGGCTGTCAGGGCAGCCACCATATGTCCCGGCATGTCAATCTCGGGGATGATGGTGATATGCCGCTGTGCAGCATAGTCGACTATCTCGCGGATGTCCTTCTGGGTATAGTAGCCGCCATGCATGGTGCGGTCGTAGAGTCCCATGTTGCGACCGATGACGGTACGGTCGCGCCAGGCACCAATCTGCGTCAGCCGGGGCCATTTCTTTATCTCGATACGCCATCCCTGGTCTTCGGTGAGATGCCAGTGGAGGGTGTTCATCCCATGTAGGGCCATCATGTCGAGATAGCTCTTCACCACGTCCTTGCCAAAGAAATGGCGGCAGATGTCGAGATGCATGCCACGATAGGCAAATCGCGGTGCTGACTCCACCACGGCATAGGGCAGCTGCGAGGGCTTGCCAGCCATGATCTGCCGCAGGGCCTGACGGGCATAGAAGATGCCGGCATCGGTACTGCCCTCGAGGGTGATGCCCTGCTTGTCGACCGTCAGCCGCCAGCCCTCGGCATTGGCAATCTTCGGATCCTGCCTTTCCTGAATGGGGGTAGCCTCGCTGATATCCAGCATCCTCCCCTTGGCATCGATACTGATGGTCTGTGGTTGTGGAATGATGTCATACACTTCTTTCTGTGCCCAGGCAGGTAGCGTGAGCAGGATAGAAAAAACGAAAGTAAACAGTTTGCTTCTCATAATCGTATGGTTTAGGTTAGTGATTTCTGGATGGGAATCTCCTTATCAGTCTTTGTCCAGGATGGCATCCCGGCATTGCTCCATGAGCCATTTGGGGGTGCTGGTGGCCCCGCAGATGCCAATGGTGCTGACATCGTGCAGCCACTGACTGTCGATCTCCTCAGGACCTTCGATGAGGTGGCTGTTTGGATTCACCCGTTTGCACTCGCTGAAGAGCACCTTCCCGTTACTGCTCTTCCTGCCGCAGACAAAGAGGATGAGGTCGTGACGAGATGCAAACTGCATGATGCTAGGCATGCGGTTGGCCACCGACCGGCAGATGGTGTCGAAACTCCTGAAATGAGCCTTAGGTGCTATGTGTGCCTGGATATAGTCAATGATGCGATGGTACTCGTCAAGGCTCTTCGTGGTTTGTGAGTAGAGGCAGATGTCACGGCTGAAATCGAGCTTCGTCACCTCGTCGAAATTCTCAATGACGATGGCATTGCCCTCCGTCTGTCCCACCAGTCCCAGCACCTCAGCATGGCCTTTCTTGCCGAAGATGACAATCTGTGGCTTGCGGAGCTGGTCCTGCACCAGCAGGTTCTCCTTGTACTGTTTCTTGATGCGCTTCTGCAGCTGTAGCACCACGGGACAGGTGGCATCGATGATCTCGATGTCATTCTGACGAGCCAGCTCATAGGTTTCAGGAGGCTCGCCATGGGCACGTAACAGCACCTTGACATTATGGAGCTGCTGCAGGTCGTCGTGGTTGATGGTGACCAGTCCCATCTGCCGTAGACGTTTGCATTCCATGTTGTTATGCACGATATCGCCCAGACAGGAGAGCCGCTGTCCTGTGGCCAGTTCTTCTTCTGCCTTTCTAATGGCGGTGGTCACTCCAAAGCAGAAGCCACTGCCATCGTCAATTTCTATCTGTAACACGGTAGTAAGGTTGTTTTATGCGATGTATCAACTCAGCACTGAGGGGTTATTGATTGCGATGTATCAACTCGGCATAGTAGGCATCCAGCAGATGCTGGGCAGCCACGAAACTCGTCTTTTGTCCTGACAGCACACTCTGCTCGGCAGCCTCGAGTTGCCGGTGTATGGTAGGATTATTATAGAAGTTCATGCGCAGGTGCTCGTTGATACTCTCATACATCCAGTATTTTGACTGCTCATTGCGTCTGTAGTTGAAATAGCCATTGGCTTTGACAAAGTCGAAATACTGGTAGATCATGTCCCATACCTCCTTCACGCCAGTGCCATAGAATCCTGAGTAGCAGAGCACCTTAGGTGCCCATCCACTCTCGGGCATGGGGAAGAAATGCAAGGCATTGCGGAAATTGGTGGCAGCCATCTGACAGCGGTCCACATTGTCGCCATCGCACTTGTTGATGACAATCCCGTCGCTGATCTCCATGATGCCCCGTTTGATGCCCTGTAGCTCATCACCCGTTCCGGCCACCTGTATGAGCAGGAAGAAGTCGACCATCGAATGGCAGGCCGTCTCACTCTGCCCTACACCCACGGTCTCGACGAAGATCTTGTCAAAGCCGGCAGCCTCGCAGAGGATGATGGTCTCGCGGGTTTTTCTGGCCACGCCACCCAGCGACCCTGCTGACGGGCTGGGCCGTATGAACGAGTCGGGATGGACACTGAGTTTCTCCATGCGGGTCTTGTCACCGAGGATGCTGCCCTTGCTACGTTCTGACGATGGGTCGATAGCCAGCACAGCCAGCTTCCCCCCTTTCTCTTTCAGCAGGTGGATGCCAAATTCATCGATGCTGGTAGACTTGCCGGCACCAGGTACGCCACTGATGCCAACACGGATGGAATGTCCACTGAACGGCAGACACTTCTCGATGACCTCCTGTGCTTTCGCCTGATGGTCGGGATTAACACTCTCTATGAGTGTCACCGCCTGCGAGAGGATGGTGACATCGCCATTGAGGATGCCCTTCACCATGTCGTCGACCGACAGCTCATGGCGACGGAAACGGCTTCGTTTCAGATAGGGGTTGATGATGGAGGGCTGTTCAACGCCACTGTTGACCTGCAGACCAGCGTACTCCTTGCTATTTTCCGGGTGTTCCATTTATTCTACGTTTATGGTGATGACTACTTTTGCATGATTAGGATCGTTGGTAATCATGAGAATACGGGGCTTTGACCGTGCCTTCCTGATCTGCTTGGGGATGATCGAGACACGAAGCTTGGTCGACTCTCCCGGCTGCAGCTCACGTTTGGGCAGCTTCACCTTGATGCCGCCAGTAAACATCTGCAGGGAAGAGATCTTGAAGGTCGATTTTCCATTATTGGTCAGGATGATGGTGCCATTCTTGTGATGGGCATCCAGGTTGAGTGTTTCTGCTGACAGCTCCAGACGTGGAGCCTGGTCGCTATTGATGCCGTCAAAGTTGCTCATATCGGGCAGGAGGACTACCGAGACGGGTATCTCCGTCTCGCTGCTGATGCGTTCACCCAGTTTCTTTGCCAGGTAGATAGACCTCTGTGTCAGCCCGTACTGGTGGACATCCTCCGAGTTGAGTGTCAGGATGATTTTGCCACTACGGTTAGGCTCTAGCTTCTCAGGCATAGCCAGTGCATGCAGATAGTTGGGCAAATGGAGCATGTTGGGTGTCATCTCGGTATCGGTATTGTTCATCAGGTTGATTTCAATCTCGGGATGCTCTCCCTTCTTCACATCGTCGAACTCGATATTGTTGGCACTGGCCAGCAGCCCTCCCATATCGTAGGGATAGCGTTGAGAGTAGTCGACCACATCTTCCAGTACGACTCCTCTCATCTTCAGATAGACAGGCTCGTTGGTGGCATTGCTATAGATAGCCACCTGCTTGCTGAAATGTCCCAGCAAACGGGCATCGTAGGTCAGGGAGATCGTGAATCTGTCGCCTGCTCCTACCGTGCGGGGACCGTCAACGGTAGTACATCCACAGTCGGTCTTCAGGTCGCTGATAACAAGTTTTTTGGTACTTTTATTGCGCAACTCGAAGGTGGCGGTGACAGGAACACAGAATCCCGTCTTCCCCACATCGATGGTAGCCTTGTTGATAGACAACTTCTGTGCCGAAGCAGCCAGTGCGGCCAGACACAGGAGTGCTGTGATAGTTGTTTTTTTCATCATTCTGATACAATAGTTACGGTTTGTGATTTTGTGCTTCCACGAAACTCTGGTGAATAGGCACACTGTGCCGTGCAGGTGCCCGTCTCGTAGCTGCCGTTGCGATCGATGTAGTATTCGGTCGTAATGATATGACGTCCCTTGCTGAGCAGGTCAAAGAAATAGCTGGTGGCATAGTCCTTCGGAGTGCAATAGTAGCCCTCTCGCCAGTTGTAGCCGCTGAGCTGCTCTACCGGCTCCATGCAGGCAGCCCGCTTGTCTTCCAACTGTACGAAGTCGTAGTCACGATCAGCTTCGATGGTGATGCGGGTCACGATGCGGTCACCGACCTTCAGCTGTGCAGGGGCAGGCTGCAGCTGCCCGTTCTCACCCTTCACCATGAGCTCACGTTTCACGCTGATGCCACTCGTCTGGTCGGCAATATCGCGGGTAGGCTGTGTGAACTGTGCATAGACGGCTCCCCACGAGGTTCCCGTGGAAGTCTTCTGGGCAGAGAAGAGTTTTTCGTTGCGGTAGGGCTGTGACTGCTTGACATAGCCCAGTCCGGCCGTTGCCGTGCTGGTGTCGAGGGGCTTGCTGTCGAGGGCGAGCATGGTCTTGGCCTGTGGGGCCAGTGCCTGGCTGTTGCCACTGAGGAAGGCATAGATGGCATCGGCACTGTTGAGAGGGGTGTCCCAGGCCTGTGTACGTTTCTCCTGCAATAGCCACCGCTGCATCTCGCTGATGGTGACAGAGTCCTGTGGTGTCAGTCGCTTGATGGCCTCAATGGCAGCCACCTGGGTGGGAATCTTGTAGTCGCGCCAGGAATAGCCGGCACGCTGGGTGTCATAATAACGTCCCATATCCTCACGGTAGACGGTGTACTCCTTCAGACTCCTGATATAGGTCTTGTTGTTGAGCACTATAGCCGAGAGGGCTTTCTCGTAGATGGTCTGATTCTTTGTCTCTTTCTTCAGCAGGCTGATGAGATAGTCATTGGCATCGGCCACCTTCCTGGGCAGTTCCCTGCCGTCGATGGTGCAGAGATAGAGCCACTCCAGGGCACGATGGCTGGGGAAGGTCTGTCGGTATCCCTTCTTCTCTTCCTTCTTCATCTCTTCCACCAGTTCGACGATGTCGTGCCCCAGATAGTCGAAAGCACGTCTAAGCATCTTCTCGGTATTGGCTTGCGGGCTAGTCAGGTCGTTCAGACGCACCAGCAGACCGGTGATGGCGTTAGTCATATAGGGTGATCCCGTCATGCCCGGCCACCAGCTCCACGACCCGTCGCCTTTCTGCAGCTTGTGCAGGTTTGCCAGTGCCGTTTCCAGCCTGCTGTCCATCAGCTGCTGGTCGAAGAAGTCTGCCAGCCGCTGCTTCTGTTCCTCTTCGCGGTCGGCATCCATCACCCATGGCGTCTCGTTGAGCAGCAGGTCTTTCAGTTCCTCGTCTTTCTGCAGACTGCTCATCAACGAGGTCTCCTTGCCCTGTTCCCGACTCCACTGTTCGAAGATATGCCTGGCCGACGGATTCTGCTTGATGATATGCATTCCGATGCTGTTGGCATAGAACGATGCAGCCTGACAGATGGCACAGTCGTCATGAGGATGTCCCACCGCCGGCAGTGCCTGAATCATCAGCCAGGCAGGATTGTTGGTATATTCCACCGTAAGCCTGGCCTGCGGGTCGCTGACGGGGATGAGTTTCGAGAGGTCTATCTCCTTCGTGCCAGGGCCTACCTGCGTGAAGGGTACGGTGACAGTGACACGTTCTGTCGATGGCAGCAGCGGCAGGTAATGCTGTTCGCCATCGCTATGTGTCTTGCTGCTGATGCTGACACGAGCGATGAGCAGGGTGTGCTGCAGGAACTCTCTTTGACTGGCATCGACGGGGAAGGTGACGCCAATCGTAGCACTGTCGCCTACCGACACCTGCTGTTTCTGTTCCAGGAGCACCTGCTCCGTCTCCGGGTCGAGCAACTGCAACATGGCGGTAGCCGTGATGGGGGCATTGCTCATGTTCATGATGCGGGCAGTGATGGTACCCTTGTCGTCATGACGCAGGAAACGGGGCATGTTAGGCTGTATCATCAGCTCCTTGCGGGCTACGGCTTCGTCACTGATCTGTCCGAACATCATATCCTGCGTATGGGCAACTCCCAGGAATCGCCAGGTGGTGAGGCTCTCGGGCAAGGTGAACTTCATGCTGATCAGTCCGGTACTGTCGCATACCAGCTGTGGCATGAAGAATGCTGTCTCCTGCAGGTTCTCACGCAACTGTACCTTGGCTGTTGTCTCTTCCTCGCCGGTTTCTTTTTTCGCTATATCCAGACCTCCGATGCGACCTTGAAGTGCCTCGTCAGCCGTTGCCCTTTCCACCATTGTTTCTTCAACAGCGGCAGCCATCATAGGCATCGCATCGTCTTCCAGCATCATGGCGTTCTTGGACCTGACTCCCCTTACCATTATCCTGCGACGGCTATAGACATAGTAGCTGGGGAATACATCGGTATCCAGATGGTTGAACTGCCAGCTAGGCACGTTCAGCCACTGCAGGGACCTGCTGCCTCCCAGGTTTCCACCTCCCCATCTGGGCTCCTGCCAGTAGGTAGAGGGTAGGGGAATCCACACCCTAGGTACCAGACTCCAGGAGTGTGACGTCAACTGGTCGAGACTCTTGTCATAGAGGGTAGCCATCAGCTGTGCGTCAGCAGGTGTACCATCGGGTTTGGTGATGGCTAGCGTCCACTCCTCCTGTTGTCCGGGTATCAGCTTGTTGCGGAAAGTCTTCCATTTCAGGTCGAGATGCATATCAGGCATCGGACGCTTGATGGTGGTACTCCAGGTGTAGGGCTTGCCCTCCTTCATCCAGGCGAAGGTGAGCAGGAGTCCGTTGTCATATTCCTCTTTATATTGGAACTTACGGTTGATGAGTTCATTGGAGATGTCAGTGGTGCCACTCTCCAGCACCTTATCACTACTGATAATGGTATAGAGCACATGCACATCCTTGTCGCTGGAGCCAGCCTGGATGGTCACGGGATCACCACTCATGGGGAACTGCTCGCTGCTGGCATAGAACCAGCTGCGGGTGTCGGTGGCTGGACGGGTGTCATCAAGCGAGAACACAACAAAGTCCTGCTCCAGGGTGTCGTTCTCGCAGATGGCATGCAAGGTGTGCTTGCCACTTTTCATCGATGGGATGTCCACGAGCTGGTTGGTCTTCGTCTGCATCCACCGACCATTGTCGAAGCGGTAGCGCACCTGGGCATCGAGGTCCACACCAGCTGCATTCTGCTGGTGCAAGGCCATCTTCACATTCCCCTCGCTCAGCACCTTCTCTGGCAACGTGGCACTGAAGGCTGTCTTGCGGTTGCCTAGCGGCAGTGACATCGTGCCCTGATGGGTCTCACCAGCCTGGTCGGTGACGTCGGCAGTGAGCACGAAGTTATAGAACATGGTGTACTTCGTCTTGGGGATAATCATCGGCATATCGACAGTAAACTCCCCCTTGTCGTCAGTGGTCGTCTCCCCCTCGGCCATCAGCTCATCCTGCTGGCCTGTACCAATATAGCCCATCTCCCAGTAACGGGAATAGCTGGCCCACCAATAGGCACGGGTGCGTTTCACCTGGTACTTCACCTTGGCACCCTGTACGGGGACTCCGGCATAGGAACGGGCCGTGCCTCGTGCCACCACGGTATCGCCATCCTCATAGTTCTGTGCCACACGAGGGATGTCCACCTCGAAGGCTGGTCGCTTGTATTCCTCTACGGTGAAGTGGTGTCGTCTGTCGTTGATATCGATACGGAACTCACCCGTCAGACCCTGCGTGGGGAGCGTGAACTGCGTCTTGGCGGTGCCCCATTCGTCGGTGACCACTTCCTGTTCGCTTACCACTTTCTGATTGGCATCGCGCAATTGTACCAGCAGGTCCTCGCCTGCGACGGCCTTATGGTCACGTCCATTCTGCGTGTTATAGACCACTGCTGCCACATGAACGGTCTGTCCTGGACGATAGATGGCACGATCGGTAAAGATGTCTATCGTGGTTCCTGTCCTTACGTGGTCATTATAGTTGTACCAGCCATTACCATACTGTCCGGGGCAGGCATTGTCGTCCTTGGTATAGGCGCGGGTAAGATATCTTCGGTTGCTAGTACTCTTATACAGGCATTCCCCTTTCTCTTTGCTAGTCAGCTTCACCGTTTTCTTATTGCTGCCATAGCCAGTCTCCAGGGTGATGGTGGCACCCTTGATTGGCTGTCCACTAGTGGCATTGACCACCACGAGATGAAGCTGGTTGTCTGGCAATTGCTGCGACAGCACACGCACATCGCTGACGAAATACAGACAGCGAGAGATACGGGTATCAGGCTGGCTCTCCATCTCCAGCATATAGACACCAACGGGCAGGGCAGGCAGGGTGATGGAATCGTCAAACAGCTCGTAGGATCGCTTGCCAACATACTGACGAGTCTGTGTCAGTGCGGGCAGTGACGTCTGCACAGATTTCAGTTTCTTATATTCGTTAGCTAGATTGGGATTCAGTTCGGTATCGCCACCTACATCAACCTTGTATATTCTCAGTGTCAGCCCGGTGATATTACGCAGTTGCGTGAGTCTGGCAATCTGGCTGCGATGGGGAATGACCACACTCTCAGGCACATCCATATTGAATTGTGACGTGGTCAGATTGCGCTGGGCATTGCGCAACTGGTTCATACGTTGCCAGTCACCCCAGCGCTCCAGGGCCATGTTGATGTACTGCCATTTCTGCTCGATGGTGGCATCGGTATGCTCATCCATGAACTCATAACGGTCGATGGCCACCTCGCCACACTCTTTCAGGTCCTGGTATTCGCTGATGAGCGAGTCGAGCCGCTGTATATGACGGCTCTTGTTCAGCGGCTCCATCTCGTTGGGCTTCTCCTCCTGCAACAGCCATTTGCTCGCTAGCAGGGTAGCATGGCGGTTTCCTGCCTTCTGATAGTAGTTGCGTAATAGGTCATAGCGTTTGGCCTGCCATCCAATCAGACTCAGCAGGTCGTCACCGAAATAGCGGCTGTCATCACCTTTCACCACAAAAGGCTCGTAGGCTGTCACCTTTTCTGCTGCCAGCTCATCGGGATATGCCAATGCCTTCTGGTAGTATTCCTGTCCTATCTCCTCGTGGCGGTCTTCATCCAGCCAGGGGTTCGCAGAATAGATGTAGCCTAGCACACAGTGGTAGATGGCCTGTAGCGGGTGGTTGTTCTCTGCCTGCGATGCCCGCTGCTGCAGTTGCTCCACGGCAGGTCTCAGCGAGTCGCTACTCACCTCGCACATTGAGCGGGCCCGCTGTAGCTCAGCCTTTAGCAGCTGACCGTATGCCCGTTCCTGTTCCGCTTTCATTACAATCTGGCTAAGCACCTGTTGCTCTGTCTGTGGCAGATCATTGTGCTCTGCTTCCCTTACCTGCTTCCACAGGCTGCTATAGGTCTGTGCGTCTGTCATCGTAGGATATAGTAATGCTATAATTGCACAAATAAGAATTCGTTTCATCATATTGTATCTCCTTTCTTGAGGTTCTTACTTGCAAAGATAGGCAATTATTTTCATAATATCATAGAAGTGCGTGTAAATATTAGAAAGTTTAACGAATCAGTCTCTCTCTCCTTTACCGTTTCGATGCCGCTGGCGAAGATCACTGCATTGGTAATGGCAGCTGATAGCCTGCACACAGGTTTGAAACGAACAGATAACCTGCGATGTAAACCTGTGGATTCTCTTACATCCTATCAAAAGGCATCGTCTCATGGGGCTTTAGCGAATCAAAATCATGGACGACATGCAGGATATAAAATAGCCCCCATTACCCTCTTTGAGAATTCTGCCTGAATTCGACTCGAATTCCGCCTGAATTCTCCTTGAATTGTGCCTGCAAACTCATCGAAAGGAGCCATAGGTCGATACTCGCATAGTCTTCCTTCGCTTCAGTCTCCTTTCAGTCTCCTTTCAGTCTCCTTTCACTCTCGCTCTAGCCATACTCCAACAGCAGCCTAGAAGGAGGCTAGAAGGAGGCTAGAAGGAGGCTAGAAGGAGGCTAGAAGGAGGCTAGAAGGAGGCTAGAAGGAGGCTAGAAGGAGGCATTCTCTATTTTTTTCATATAGTGATATCTATTCTCTATGACGTGCCTGGCTTTCTGTTCTTTCTTCTGCCCTGGTATTACGTCCGTCGTTTCTTTGCAGACAGCTATGTCAAGTAGTGGTCCAGGATTGTCATGTTCTGTGTCTGGCCAAGGATTCCTCCAACATCCAGTTCCAACTTCAAACGGTGCTCTTTCGGACGAGCAAACTTGACGGCAGTATAAAATGGAGCGCAAGAATCCAACATTTCAATGCAAAAATCGCACACGGCGTATCATCCGTATGCGATTTTATGATATTTAGCAGGAATATGTTCGTTTCGGAAGAGATTCAAACCAAATCAATCCATTTTCTTTGCATCCAAGTGGTATGTGAAGCTGATGCCAACGTAATGGTGGCGGAAGTCCTGCCAAGAGGTGGTCTGCTGGTAGGCTGACTGCTGGCTCCAGCGGCTGTCTTCGTTGTTCAGGATGTCGTCGAACTACAGCGTGAGGCGGGCTTTGTTCTTTAGGATTTTCCAAGTGACGGAGCCGTCCCAGACGAGGATGTTGCGGTTCATGCTGCCGATGGTGTAGCCTCGGCTGGTGCGCTCGGTGAGGTTGGAATTGAAGACGAAATTGCCGTATGTGACTTCGGCACGCAGGCCGTAGTTGTTGTTCCAGTGGGTGGTGTTCTGTTCGGGCGAGGTTGTGTAGCGCAGACGGTCGGCATTGATTTCGGTAAAGACGGAGGCTTTGAGCCAGTTATAGTCGAGCGAGAGAGTGAGGTTTTCGCGGGGATTCAGGCTGCTCTGGCGGTTCTCGATGCGCTCAGACTGCGTGGGTAGGAGTGTGAGGAAACCGTAGCGCTGACTGGTGTTCATTCGGAAATCGCTTTGCAAACGGAAATAGTCGCCGAGACCTTGGTCGAAGTTCAAACGGAAGTTCCATGAGCGGCTGCCACGGGCGTCTTCGGGACGGCTGACGTATACGGCGGTCGTGGGGTCGTAGCTAAGGGCAGTCGTGGTCTCGCGGTCGTTGTAATTATAGCTGACGCTGGTACTGAGCGAGGTCTGACTGCGGGCGAGCACCATGTTGTAGGTCAGTTTCACGTCGTGGGCGTGGGTGTCCTTCAAATCAGGATTGCCCTCGGTGATGAATAGTGGGTCGGTGAGGTTGCACAAAGGAGATACGACAACAGAGATACGGGCGCTTCGGAAACCAGCCATACTCTCGGCATCGAAGTGAGCTGGGAAGCTGACATCTTCGGGAAAATGCAGAATGCCCGTCGTGCTGCCGCCGCAACGGTAGAGGAAAATGTCGCCTATGTCAAAGCCGTACGTACAGAACTGATTTCTACTATCGTCACTGACTACTACCAACTGGAGATGCTCGATGCGCAGATAGCAGCCGTCGGCAGAACTATAGAGAGCTGGAAGAAGATGGTACGGACGCAGAAAGCCCTGATGGACGTTGGCGAAGCTAGCAGCGACGAACTGAGTCAGACAGAGGCATCACAGCTGGAAGCGGAAGCCATACTCGAAGGTCTGCAGCGCGACATGCTACAGACAGAAAATGCCCTATGTGCCGTCCTTGGCAGGACGAGTGGACACATAGAACGGGGCGATTTCGCCACATCCTGTAAGTATATCAAGAATATACCCCGGATTGACATACACGCACTCAGAAAGCGCCCTGACGTCCTGCAAGCCGAGGCTCAGCTGAAAAGCGCTTACTATAATACCAACGTAGCTATTGCCTCGCTTTATCCCTCGTTGAGCCTTTCAGGCAGCATCGGATGGACCAACGACCCAGGTACTGTTATCGACCCTACAGGGTGGCTGAAGACAGCGCTGGCATCACTTGCTGCCCCTATCTTCCAAGGAGGTCGTCTTCGCGCTGAGGTCACTAAGGCAAAGGCTGAGCAGGAGTCTGCCAAGGTAGCTTTCCAGCAGGCCGTCATCGATGCGGGCAAAGAAGTGAACGACGCGCTAGCCAGTGAGCAGTACGCCCGCAAGACCATATCGCTGAGGGAACATGAGATTGAGAAACTGACACACACACTCCATGTGACACAGCTCAAGATGAGATATGACAGCGACGTGAACTACCTTCAAGTGCTCACAGCCCAACAGTCACTAATGGAAGCAGAGATAAGCCTGCTAAGCGATCGCTATGAAATGATAGAATCCCACATACAACTTTTCAGAGCCCTTGACGGTGAGTATTCTCATCCCAAGATCATGTAGATGAGGGCTGTCACGTCGATGTTGTTGATGCTGCCGTCACCGTTCACGTCACCCAACAGGGACTCACTAACATCAGAATCCATGGGTTTTATCCTGAGTGCATACTTTATCCAAGAGGCTTTGTAATCGTTCACCTTGTCGGTAGGAACATAGATGGGGCATCCGTTCGTGTTGTCAAACGCATGAGTCACATTATCGGTTGTGCCAATTGTAGGCACACTTGTCGGTTCCACAATAAAGCGTGATGACGGCAATTGTTGCTGGCAACCGTGATGATGGTCATCCATAAATAGGATTCTTATTGTTCGAGAAATCAAGAGGGTATGCCAGTGACGACATACCCTCTTGCTTTCTTGAAAGTCATAACTCTAGTTATGGAATACCAGTCCTTCGCCAAATTCGTCGATGACGATAGGGCGTTCGCGGCTGACCTCCTCTGCCAACAGTTTCTTTGAGAGGTCGTTGAGTACATAGTGCTGTATGGCCCGCTTCACTGGCCGTGCACCCATGTCGGGGTCGTAGCCCTCGTGCGCCAGCCAGTTGACGGCCTGGTCGCTGACCTCGAGTTGGAAGCCCTGTGGCTCCAGCATTTTCTTCACTCGACCGAGCTGCAGTCGCACTACCTGTGCTATCTCGTCCTGCGTGAGTTGCTGGAAGGTGATAATCTCGTCGATACGGTTGAGGAACTCCGGCCGCATCGTCATTCGTAGCTGTTCGCGTGAGGCATTGCTGGTCATGATGATGATGGTATTCTTGAAGTCAGCCGTACGGCCTTTGTTGTCGGTGAGCCGTCCATCATCGAGCACCTGCAATAGGATGTTGAAGACATCGGTATGCGCCTTCTCGATCTCGTCGAAGAGCACCACGCTGTAGGGCTTGCGTCTGACGGCCTCTGTCAGCTGTCCGCCCTCGTCATATCCCACATATCCCGGAGGGGCACCGATGAGCCGGCTGACGGTATGTTTCTCCTGATATTCGGACATGTCGATGCGTGTCATCATCGTCTCGTCGTTGAACAGATACTCAGCCAGTGCCTTTGCCAGCTCTGTCTTGCCCACGCCTGTGGTTCCCATGAAGATGAACGAGGCGATAGGCCGCTTGGGGTCCTGTAGGCCAGCCCGGCTTCGTCTGACGGCATCGCTGACAGCCTGTATGGCTTCGTTCTGTCCGATGACACGCTTGTGTAGTTCCTCTTCGAGATGCAGCAGTTTCTCGCGTTCGCTTTGCATCATGCGTGTGACGGGTATTCCCGTCCATCGTGAGACGACCTCAGCAATATCGTCGGCAGTGACCTCCTCGCGCACCAGTTTGTTGCCCTCGGCAGTGCTGTTCAGCTGGTTCTGGACGCTGTCGATATGCTGTTCGAGTTCTTTCATCTTGCCATATCGTATTTCAGCCACCCGTCCGTAGTTGCCCTCGCGCTCAGCCCGTTCAGCCTCGTATTTCAGCGTTTCCATCTGCTGTTTGTCCTGCTGTATCTGGTTGACTAATTGTCGCTCGCCTTCCCATTTGGCTCGGAACTGCTGTTCCTGGTCTTTGAGTTCGGCAATTTCCCGATCCAGCTGCAGTATCTTTGGCTGGTCGTTCTCTCGCTTGATGGCCTCCCGTTCAATCTCGAGCTGAGCCAGCCGTCGGGTAATCTCGTCAAGTTCCTCAGGTACAGAGTCGCGCTCCATTCGCAGCTTTGCTGCCGCCTCGTCCATCAGGTCGATTGCCTTGTCAGGCAAGAATCGCTCGGTGATATAGCGTTCGGAGAGCTGTACGGCAGCAATACATGCATCGTCCTGTATGCGTACCTTGTGGTGGTTCTCGTAG
The DNA here is from genome assembly GCA_024684515.1 of Prevotella sp. GTDB lineage: Bacteria > Bacteroidota > Bacteroidia > Bacteroidales > Bacteroidaceae > Prevotella. Next base: position 20,317 of record JAIKWS010000110.1, on the reverse strand, counting down.
CGCTCTTTCAGTCCGCGCAGTATGCTGATGGCACTCATCTCATCAGGTTCGTCGACCATCACCGTCTGGAACCGGCGTTCCAGGGCTTTGTCTTTCTCGAAATACTTCTGGTATTCATTCAAGGTCGTGGCACCGATGGCTCTCAGCTCGCCTCGTGCCAGTGCGGGCTTCAGGATGTTGGCAGCATCCATAGCCCCCTCGCCGCCTCCTGCTCCTACGAGCGTGTGTATCTCGTCGATGAAGAGGATGATGCGCCCCTCGCTGGCGGTCACCTCATTGATGACGCTCTTGAGTCGCTCCTCGAATTCCCCCTTGTACTTGGCTCCTGCCACCAGCGCACCCATGTCGAGGGAGTATAGCCTTTTGTCCTTGAGGTTCTCAGGCACGTCGCCACGCACGATACGTCCTGCCAGTCCTTCGACGATGGCGGTCTTACCCGTGCCTGGCTCACCAATGAGGATGGGGTTGTTTTTCGTACGGCGGCTGAGGATCTGTAGCAATCTGCGTATCTCGTCATCACGTCCGATGACGGGGTCGAGTTTTCCTGCCCGTGCCAGACTGACCAGGTCCTTGGCATATTTCTCCAGACTCTGATAGTTGTCGTCAGCGCTTTGTGAACTCACCTTCTGTCCCTGCCGCAGTTCGAGGATGGCCTGTTGCATATCCCGCTGTGTGGCGCCGGCATCCTTGAGTATGCGGCTCACGGTGCTGTTGACCTCGAGCAGAGCGAGCAGGATGGGTTCTACGCTGATGAACTCATCTCCCATCTTCTGTGCGATGTCCTGTGCTTTCATCAGCACCTTGTTGGCATCGGCCGAGAGATAGGGATCGCCTCCCTGTACACGTGCCAGGTGCTGTATCTCCTGCTGGCAGAGCATCGCTATCTGCTGGACGTTGACTCCCAGTTTCTGGAAGATGAAGCCGGTGACATCGCGTGCCTTGTCGAGCAGGGCTGCCATCAGATGTACGGGTTCTATGGACTGCTGTCCGTGTTGTTGCGCCAGGCTTACGGCTTGCTGCACCGTCTCCTGGGCCTTGATTGTGAATTTCTCTAATGTCATGATAATGCTCCTTTCTTGTTGGTTGTTTACATCAGCAAAAGCAACAAAACATGTGCCGCCTGCCCAGAAGGTGACATTTTGGCAGAGGCAAGGGACAGGATGTCAGACAACAGGAGGGGGTATCACTATCGGCATTCTCTCATTTTTCTGTGCGAAGTCCGCATTGTCATCTGGGCAAACAAACATGAGGAACAACAGGATTTTCCAAAGAAGGCCGCTGGGAATAATACAGAAACAGAAAAAAATGCTCCGATTTTTTGGCAAAAGCCAATAATTGTTGTACCTTTGCCTTCAGAAAGCATTACCAGGCAACTTTAAAATCTTGTATTAACATAACGACTAACAGCATGGATCAAAAAGCATTAAGCCCAACCAAGATGACCATTGTAGGCGTCCAGTTTCTATTCGTAGCCTTTGGCTCCACAGTTCTCGTACCCCTGCTGATAGGGCTCGACCCTGCAACGGCACTCTTTACAGCCGGAATAGGCACGTTCATCTTCCATTTCGTCACCAAGGGGCAGGTGCCCGTCTTCCTAGGCTCCAGCTTTGCTTTCATCGCCCCTATCATCTCAGCCTCACAACAATGGGGCATGCCTGGCACGCTGGCAGCTATCGTTGGCGTGGCATTGGTCTACTTCCTGATGTCGGCACTCATCCGATGGCAGGGACGTAAGTTCATCGACAGGCTCTTCCCGCCAGTGGTCATCGGACCTGTCATCATTCTCATCGGACTCTCGCTCTCGCCAGCAGCCGTCGATATGGCGAAGACCAACTGGCTGTTGGCGGCTATCGCCCTTGCCACCGCCATCGTGGTGCTCACCCTGGGACGAGGGCTGTTGAAGCTGGTGCCCATCATCTGTGGCATTGCCGTAGGATATATCGTGGCCCTGTGTATGGGGATTGTTGACCTGACACCCATCGCCGACGCCCCCTGGCTTGCACTTCCCACAAGCATCAGCCATTTCCATCTGCCACAGTTTGCGTGGGAGCCGTTCATCTTTATGATACCCGTGGCTATTGCTCCCGTTATTGAGCACATTGGTGACATCTATGTGGTCAGTGCTGTTGCAGAGAAAGACTTTGTGAAAGATCCCGGCTTGCATCGTACGATGTTTGGCGACGGACTGGCATGCTTGTTCGCAGCCTTCTTTGGAGGGCCTCCCGTCACTACCTACAGTGAGGTCACAGGAGCCATGCAGATTACGCGTGTCACCAGTCCGAAGGTCATCCGCATTGCTGCCGCCACTGCTGTCGTTTTCTCTGTGCTGGGCAAGCTCAGTGCCCTCTTGCGGAGCATACCCAGTGCTGTACTTGGTGGTATCATGCTGTTGCTCTTCGGCACTATTGCCGCTGTAGGCATACAGAATCTCATGAACCACAAGACGGATCTGAACGAGACGCGCAACATCATCATCGTCAGCGTCACACTGACACTGGGCATTGGTGGTGCTGTGTTGGAATTCGGTTCCTTCTCGCTCAGTGGCATTGGCCTGTCGGCCCTAGTTGGCGTCATCCTCAACCTGATACTGCCTAGGAAGACATCTCATTCCTAACTGACGGCGAACTGCCACTTGCGAAGCTTCAGGCAAGCTCTAAGCAAGCTCTAGGCATACTCTAGGCATACTCTAGGCAAGCTCTTGAGTATGCCTAGAGCTTGCTTAAGGGGGGAGAAGGTGCTTGTTAGAGTTTATATGGACATAGAGCAGGTCAAATGTTAAAAACCAGTGCTTGCCACCTTCTAGGGTTGTTCTTATCTTGTTCTTACCTTGTTCTTACCTTGTTCTTACCTTATTCTTACCTTGTTCTTGGGTTAAGCCTTTTTAGAAGGATGTGGAAAGTGGAAAAAACCACTTGTCGGTGATGTCATGACAAAAAAAATTGTTGGCGATTAAACTTCTTTCTGAAAATGACGTCAGATAATCAGTTGCAACTCTGACACTAATTAATGAATCAAATTTAAACAACAACAACCACAATTATGAAGAAAATCGTTTTGGCTATAGCAGCCGCAATCATGATGAGCGCCAACGTAATGGCACAGGAGGAACAGAAGCAGGAGCGTCAGCCCCGCCAGTTTGACAGAACAGAGATGATCAAGAATCAGACCAACCAGATGATTCAGGAGTATGGCCTGAACGAGGAGCAGGGTAAGAAATTGCTTGAGCTGAACACTAACTTCTCTGACAAGATGCCCATGATGGGTCGTGGCTTTGGCGGTCCTCGCGGCCAGCGTGGCCAGGCACAGGGTCAGCGTCCACAGCGTGACGAGAATGCCACACAGGGTGAGCGTCCGCAGCGTGAGAATGGGGCACAGGGTGGCCAGCAGCGTCCTCGCATGAACCGTGAAGAGATGATGAAGAACATGGAGGCTTACAACAAGGGCCTGGAGGACATTATGAGTGCTGAGCAGTTCCAGAAGTACAAGGACAACATGCAGAAGCGCATGCAGCGTCCACGTGGCAATCGTGGTCGGCGTCAGCAACAGCAGCAACAGCAGCAGTAAGATTGCAGTGCTGATAAAAACAACAATCAATAGAAGAACGGAAGGCCCGAGGCGAACGATTATTCGTCTCGGGCTTGATGGCCGCAGGTCTTTCCTGCGTTCATTTTTTTCTCTGCCTTTTCCTCCGTTACGGTCTGTGAGTCGAGGAATCGGGAGATGTCATCCTGCAACTGTTGGAAGCGAGGGCTTTGCTGATAGCCAGTATTTTTCTTGAGCATAGTCTTGATGTCCTGCATGGAGTTTTCGTAGCACGACATCTCGTTGCGTTTCTGGGTGCGATGGGCCTGTGCACGGTATATCTCCGTCTGTCGCTCTTGTCGCAGCAGGTTGCACACCTTGTTGAGAATGGGTACTGTTACATCGTCGAAGAGATGATGTCCCTGCATGTAGAGGTATGCCGTCTGCGGAGTGACACCTAGCTGGCGGATCTCATCTTTGACCTTGAGGTATGACTCCTTGTTGTTGGGAAACTGTCGTTGTAGTTCCCTTACTTTCGTCTGCACCTTTCTGCGCAGGTTGGTCAGTGACGTTTCTGGATGCTGCAGGGTAAATCCTCCCGGTTCTGCCACTCTGTTGAACTCAGTGAGTGAGAACTGGTTGTGATGGCCCGTACGATATGCCCATACCGACCATACGAAGAGTGGGAAGCAAGCCTCGCTATACTGTATGAAGAACTCCTGGAAGTCGAAGATGCGGTGGTCGTTGAGTGTGACGGCCACACACACCTCGTGGAGTGATGGAGCATAGCATTGGTAGTTCTCGATGGCATAGACATAGGTATGGAAGACGTATGGGTTCTCCAGCACCCATCGCGACTGTTCTGTGGCACCCTGCATGAGGTAGTCGTAGTCGGCATCGACGCATGCAATCATCTCTGGTCCTACCTTCGACAGTTCCTTTCCGTCGTGCCCCATTCCGAAGAGGAAATTCTTCAGCACCGACTTTTTGCCTCTGGTGAGATTGGCCTTCGATGGTAGCATCACCTCGAAATAGCGTTTGTCGTTCTCGAATCGTGATAGCACCGTACGCCAGAAATACACATCGTCATAGCTCTCGACATAAGCCACAATCCGACGTTGTGCATGCTTTCCGCGAAGAGCATTGGCAGCCTCCACATAGCGGTTGTTGATATTATCCTTCAGGCGGTTGCTCATAGCGTGATATCCGAGACTTCAGTAACCTGGTCCACCCATCCGTTCATCACCACCGCCGGTGAGTGTGTAGTCAGGATTATCTGCACGTTGGGGTTTAGTTCGATGATGAGGTCAATGAGTCGTTTCTGCCATTCGATATGCAGGCTCACCTCAGGCTCGTCCATGAAGAGCACGAAATGCTGATCGTCTTCGACGAGTACGGTGAGTAGTATGACGAGCATCTGCTTCTCTCCGCTACTGAGCTGATATGGCGTGAGCACCTCTCCAATCTGTGTGAATCGTATCTCGTTTTCCGTGCGCACGATATGCTTGCCGGTATCAGAGAAGAGGTCGTCGAGTATATCCTGGAAGCGTGTCTTTTTCTGACTGAGCTGTTGTGCTGTCTCGGTATGTCCTGCCTGCAGCTCTGCAATCATGCGGTTGCCGATGTTCACCTGATAGTCGAGGTACTTACGTTGCAGGTGATATAGCTGGAAGTCGAGCAGGCTGCCTCCTCCTCCTCGTATGACAGGCAGCACCTGCCTGAGTGCCCCCTCTTCGTCGGCAATGACCTGTGTGAGGCTGCTGTCGATGGATCGTATCATGTCGTAGCGAATCCATTTGGCATCCTCGGGCTCGACATCGAGTCTGACGCCTTTCAGCATGTGGCTAGGGAACTCGCCACCCTGCGACAGTCCCTTCACCACCTTGTTGATGATGGTTGACTTTCCCTGTCCGTTGATGCCGCTGAGGATGTTGACATGCGGGTCTAGCTCCCATACGATGTGCTTCTTGCCGCTCCACAGCGAGTCGATCTCGATTTTCTTGATATAGTCTGCGAATTTCTGCATAGTGTTGTCTTAGATTTCCAGATGGCAAATATACGATGTTTTTTGCAAACACGCAAATAAAAGCGCCAAAAGTTTGCCTTCTGACGCTTTTTTCTCTTTGTTCAAGTGTATTTTCAGCGCTGTCTGCTACTCCATTGTGGCATCACCTCTCCTGCAGAGGAGAAGTCGATCAGTATGAGGTCGTAGATGAGTGTGCTATAGGCAGGTATGACAAGAGTCCCGCTGGAGCTGGTCTGCCGTTCCTGTCCGTATCCCAGCTGATGGGGTATGAAGATGCGCCAATGATCCCCCCTATGCATGTGCTGTAGTGCTGTTGAGTAGCCATTGATGGTATTGGAGACGCTCTGCCTTACGCTGTAGCCTGTGGCAATGTCAAAGCGCCCGCTGACAGTAGTACTGAAGATATATCCGTCGGGATAGGAGGCTGACGGTATGAGCCGTCCCTGGTAGATCACTCGCACGGAGTCGGTAAACAGTGGTGACTCCGTCTCAGTGCCCTGTGCTATCACCTTTGCGTAGATATAGTCGGTAGGCTTGCCTTCGGTGGTGGCATCGAGCGAGTAGTTCTTGATGTGCATCCACTGGCTGGGATTGCTACGCAGCGAGTCTTCCAGCGTGGTGAAAAATAGCTCGTTGCGCTGCTGCCAGTTGTCATACTCGCTCGTCTCGGTGGTCTCTTCGGAGCACGACGAAAGAGTCCCGCAGATGCTGCAGAGGCAACATACGGCAGCTATGCTGGTAGTACGTTTCAAAAGGGATATCACCATTATCATGCTGATTTACAGTTTTTTCAGCAGACTGGTGATGCTCACCTTATCTTCGATGATGGCGTTGAGCTCTTCAATCTTCACACGCTCCTGCTCCATCGTGTCGCGGAAGCGCAGGGTGACGCAGCCATCGTTGAGCGTGTCGTGGTCTACGGTGACGCAGTATGGAGTGCCAATGGCATCCTGCCGGCGATAGCGCTTGCCGATAGAGTCTTTCTCGTCGTACTGACAAGTGAAGTGGAACTTCAGCTGGTCGATTATCTCGCGTGCTTTCTCGGGCAGTCCGTCCTTCTTCACCAGAGGCATGACGGCCAGCTTGACAGGTGCCAGTGCTGCCGGCAGCCGTAGCACCGTGCGTGTGTCACCATTCTCGAGCTGCTCCTCGCAGAAGGCATGACACATGATGCTGAGGAACATGCGGTCAACGCCTATGGATGTCTCGATGACATACGGGGTGTAGCTCTCGTTGGTCTGTGGGTCGAAGTACTTGATGCTCTTGCCACTATATTTCTCGTGCTGTGAGAGGTCGAAGTTGGTACGGCTGTGAATGCCCTCTACCTCCTTGAATCCGAACGGCATGTGGAACTCGATGTCTGTGGCGGCATTGGCATAGTGAGCCAGCTTGTCGTGGTCGTGGAAACGGTAGTTCTCTGCTCCGAATCCCAGGTTCTGATGCCACTTCATGCGGGTCTCCTTCCACTTGGCGAACCACTCGAGCTCCGTGCCGGGCTTGACGAAGAACTGCATCTCCATCTGCTCGAACTCACGCATGCGGAATATAAACTGTCGGGCAACAATCTCGTTGCGGAAAGCCTTGCCAATCTGTGCGATGCCGAAAGGAATCTTCATACGTCCCGTCTTCTGTACGTTGAGATAGTTGACGAAGATGCCTTGTGCCGTCTCAGGACGCAGGTAGATTTTCATCGAGCCATCGGCGGTGCTTCCCATCTCGGTAGAGAACATCAGGTTGAACTGTCTCACGTCCGTCCAGTTCTTCGTACCACTGATAGGACAGACGATGCCCTCGTCGAGTATGATTTGCTTCAGCTCGTCCAGGTCTGGCCCCTGCATGGCGGCGGCATAGCGTGTGTGGAGGGCATCCCGCTTCTCCTTCTGCTCTAGCACGCGTGGTGAGGTGGCCAGGTACTGCTCTTCGTCAAAAGCCTCCTTGAAGCGCTTGCGAGCTTTTTCCACCTCTTTCTGAATCTTCTCGTCGTACTTGGCAATCTGGTCCTCGATGAGCACGTCAGCACGATAGCGCTTCTTCGAGTCGCGGTTGTCGATAAGTGGGTCGTTGAAAGCATCCACATGTCCGGATGCCTTCCAGATGGTGGGATGCATAAAGATGGCCGAGTCAATACCCACGATATTCTCGTGAAGCATCGTCATCGCCTTCCACCAGTATTGTTTAATGTTGTTCTTCAGTTCAACACCCATCTGACCGTAGTCGTAGACTGCGCCCAGACCGTCGTAGATCTCACTCGAAGGGAATACATATCCGTATTCCTTGCAGTGTGAAACGATTTTCTTGAAAACGTCTTCTTGTGCCATAAGTATTGTATGATTTGCAAATTTGCGTGCAAAGGTACGAAAAAGCGAGAGGACTACAAAATAAAATATCATTTTTTTTCATTCAGGCCAGAAGTACCTGAGACAGGAGGCCTGCGTTATGACTTTTGAGGGGTTAAGCATGGTTAAAGGAGTTAAAGGGAGTTAAAGAACAGCAGTTTTTTCGCCAAAAGCACAAAAAGGGCTAACTTTGCAGTTCGAAAATCGACAAATCGTAGTAATAATCAAAATTTCTATATCATCATGGTTGTTTGCATTGCAGAGAAACCCAGTGTGGCTGCCGACATAGCCCGTATCATTGGTGCATCGGCCCGTCGTGATGGCTACTATGAGGGCAATGGCTACCAGGTGACGTGGACCTTCGGCCACCTGTGTGAGCTGAAGATGCCCGAGGACTACACCCCCATGTGGAAGAGCTGGGCCCTGAGTGTCCTGCCCATGATTCCCCCTCGCTTTGGCATCCGTCTGAAGGAAGATGCGGGTGTGAAGAAGCAGTTTGCCACCATCGAGCAGCTGTTCAGCCAGGCCGACAGCATTGTCAACTGCGGTGATGCAGGACAGGAAGGCGAGCTCATACAGCGATGGGTGATGCAGAAAGCACAGGCTAAATGTCCAGTACAGCGGCTGTGGATATCATCGATGACAGATGAAGCTATCCGCGAGGGCTTTGCCCATCTCAAAGACCAGTCGGAATACCAGTCACTATACCTGGCAGGACTGAGCCGTGCCGTTGGCGACTGGCTGCTGGGCATCAACGCCACCCGTCTCTATACCATTAAATACGGACAGCATCGTCAGGTGCTGTCGATAGGTCGCGTACAGACGCCTACGCTGGCACTGATTGTCAACCGTCAGAAGGAAATAGACAATTTCAAGTCAGAGCCCTATTGGGTGCTGGCCACCATCTATCGCGATACTACCTTCACTGCCACTAAGGGCAAGTTCACCACGAAGGAGGAGGGTGAGCAGGCCTTTGCCATCATCGAGGGGAAGCCCTTCCTGGTGACAAAGGTCGAGAAGAAACAGGGTAGGGAGACGCCTCCCAGCCTCTACGACCTCACCTCGCTGCAGGTGGACTGCAACCGCAAGTTCGGCTTCTCAGCAGAGATGACGCTCAACCTCATCCAGCAGCTTTACGAGATGAAGCTGACCACCTATCCTCGCGTGGATACCACCTTTCTCAGCGACGATGTCTATGCCAAGTGTCCACAGACGATGAACGGGCTCTTCCAGACGAAGTTTGCCGGCGAGGCTCCCTATGCCGAGCTGGTGCGGGCGCTAGGAGGGAAACCCCTGACAAAATCGAAGAAGGTCTTTGACTCCTCAAAGGTGACCGATCACCACGCCATCATACCTACCGGCATCGTGCCAGGAGGGCTTACGGATATGCAGCGAAAGGTCTACGACCTGGTGGCACGACGGTTCATTGCCGTGTTCTATCCCGACTGCAGGTTCTCTACCACCACCGTGCTGGGAGCAGTAGAAGGCGACAGCGACACCATCGAGTTCAAGGCTACAGGCAAGGAGATCTTAGACCCAGGCTGGCGCATCGTCTATGCCAGGGAGCAGAAAGCCGACGACGACGAGAAGAAAGCCGACGACGAAGAGAGGACACTGCCCACCTTCCAGAAAGGGGAGAGCGGCCCACACATACCAACCCTGACGGAGAAGTGGACCACACCACCCAAGTACTATACCGAGGCCACCCTGCTGCGGGCTATGGAGACGGCAGGAAAACTGGTGGACAATGAGGAACTGCGTGCCGCCATGAAGGAGAACGGCATCGGACGTCCCTCCACGCGGGCCGCCATCATCGAGACCCTGTTCAAGCGTCACTATATCCGCAAAGAGAAAAAGAACCTCGTGGCCACACCCACAGGAATGGAACTGATAGACCTCATCCACGAGGAACTGCTGAAGAGTGCCGAGCTGACGGGCATCTGGGAGAAGAAACTACGTGACATTGAGGCGAAGAAGTACGACCCCAGGCAATTCCTGGACGAGCTCAAGCAGCAGGTCACGGAAATCGTACAGCAGGTCATCGCCGACCAGAGCAACCGCTATGTCAGTGTGACTACCGACGAAGACCTGGCGAAGCTCAGGAAGAAAGCTGCCAAGACCAGCAAGGGCAGCAAGACGTCGTCGCAGACATCCCAGCCCGCCAAGACCGCCCAGCCGACAGCTGACGCTGCTGGGACCGATCCGCTGGTAGGCAAGCCCTGTCCCCTCTGTGGACAAGGTCATATCATCAAGGGCAAGACGGCCTATGGCTGTTCCCGCTGGAAGGAAGGATGCACTTGGCGACAGCCCTTTAAGCAATAAAATACCCAAGGCTACGTTATATATAGGTATGCAACGATTTTTCTACATATTATATATAATGGTAGCCCTGGTGCTGCTTTCTTCATGTGGTGCTGACACTGCCATGAAGAAAGGTGATAAATTCTATGCCCTTGGCGAATATTTCGATGCTGCCTCCTACTACAAGAAGGCCTATGCACAGACACCCGCCAAGGAACGTCCCAAACGTGGTGTGAGGGCCCTGAAGATGGCTGACTGCTACCGTCGTATCAACCAGACGCAAAGGGCCATCGCTGCCTACAACAATGCCATACGCTATAAGCAGACCGACACTACCGACATCTTGTACCTGGCACAGTTGCAACTGAAAAACGGTGCATATAAGGATGCTGAGAAGTCCTACCAGCAACTGCTGGACTCAGGCATGCGCAACCCACTCGTCCGAACGGGAATGGAATCGGCACGTAGGGCACCAGAGTGGAAGAAAGAAGCAGAATTCTCCGGATATACGGTGAAGAAACAGGAACTGTTCAACTCCAGAAGGGCAGAATATTCACCGGCACTGGCTGGCGACGACTACGACCAGCTATACTTCTCCAGTACCCGCAACCAGGCCAAGGGCGACGAGCTGAGTGGTATCACGGGTACAAAAAATGCCGATATCTTCTTCTCGCAGAAGGATGACAAGGGCAAGTGGTCGAAGCCAGAGCCTATAGACAGCGAGCTCAATACCGATGATGACGAGGGAGCATGTACATTCTCGTCAGACTTCAAAACCATGTATCTCACAGTCTGCAAGACCGATCCACAATACCCCCGCTATGCCCGGATAGCCACCTCGAAGCGTTCGGATGCTTCGTGGAGCAAGGCTACGGAGTTTGAGATTTCAAAAGATACCCTCTCCACCTTTGCCCATCCCTGTATCTCGCCCGATGGCCAGTGGCTCTACTTCGTCAGCGACATGCCTGGTGGACTGGGAGGCTATGATATCTGGCGGGCAGAACTGTCGTCATCAGACAAGATTGTCAGTGTCGAGAACCTGGGAGCACCCATCAATACCGAGGGCAACGAGCTGTTCCCCACCTTCCGGCCCAATGGTGACCTGTATTTCAGTTCCGACGGACATCCCGGCTTCGGAGGACTAGACATCTATATCGCCCCAGCACAGAAGGAGACAGGCGACAACGACAGTATCGTGGCAACAGCACCACCGGCATCCACCCCCTTGCAGCTCGAGCATCCCGGCTATCCGCTCAACTCGCAGGGTGACGACTTCGGCATGACCTTCGAGGGGGTGCATAATCGTGGCTATTTCAGTTCCAATCGTGGTGATGCCCGTGGCTGGGACCATATCTACTCGTTCGAGAAAGAAGAGATCATCCAGACCGTCAAGGGATGGGTGTACGAAAAGGACGGCTACGAGTTGCCAGAGGGACTGGTCTACATGGTGGGCAATGATGGTACGAACAAGAAGATCTCCGTGCGTGGCGACGGCTCGTTCGTGGAAGAGATCAAGCCCCATGTCAGCTACGTCTTCCTAGGTACCTGCAAGGGCTTCCTCAACCACAAGGAAGAACTGCAGGTGGAGCCCGTGCTCGAGTCGGAGGAGTATGTGCTGCAGTTCGCACTGGCTTCAATCACGGCCCCCGTGCTCATCGACAATATCTTCTACGATTTCGACAAGGCCACCCTGCGTCCTGAGTCGACAGAGTCGCTCGACAAACTGATTGAGCTGCTGAACGAGAACCCCAATGTCACCATCGAGCTGAGTGCGCATACTGACAACCGCGGTTCGGATGCCTACAACGAGCGACTCAGCCAACGTCGGGCAGAGAGTGTGGTCAACTATCTCATCGAGCACGGCATCGCTGCAGACCGTCTCTCCCCCAAGGGCTATGGCGAGGGTAAGCCCAAGGTCATCAAGAAGAAGCTCACCGAGACCTACGACTGGCTGAAAGCAGACGATGTGCTGACACCTGAGTTTATCAATGCCCTCGACGAGGAGAAACAGGAAATCTGTCACCAGCTGAACCGTCGTACCGAGTTCATTGTGCTGCGTACCACCTATGGCATGTTCGATGCCGAAGGCAAGGTGAAGGAGCAAGTAGACAAACCTCAGCAAGAGGAGCAAGAGCAACAGCCACAACAAGATGACCTACTATGGTAACTCCAACAGCAAATCCACTACCAGAAGCCTTTCTCCAGCAGACACGCACCCTGCTGGGCGACGAGCGATTCACACGCTATAGGGAGGCATTGGCGGAAGAGGCACCTGTCAGCATTCGCATCAACCCACAGAAACTGAGCATCGAGCAACTACCAGCCTACGAGTTGGTGCCCTGGTGCCCCAATGGCTGTTATCTGCCCCAGCGGCCCAATTTTACCTTCGACCCGCTGTTGCATGCCGGCTGTTACTATGTGCAGGAGGCAGCATCGATGTTCCTCCATACCGTGATGGAACAGCATCTGCCTGACGACACACGTATGGCCCTCGACCTCTGTGCTGCTCCTGGCGGCAAGTCCACACTGATGCGAAGCCTGTTGCCCGACCATTGTCTGCTCTACTCCAACGAGCCCATACGCCAGCGTGCCAGCATCCTCAGTGAGAACATCCAGAAGTGGGGACACGGCAACTGCATCGTCACCAACTGTTATCCCAGGGACTATGTCGTGGCGGGACTCACCTTCGACCTCATTCTCTGCGATGTGCCCTGCTCTGGCGAGGGCATGTTTCGCAAAGACCCACTGACCATTGGCGAGTGGAGCCTGCAGAAAGTCATGCAGTGTGCCCAGCTGCAACGTGACATCGTCTGCGATGCCTGGCAGTGCCTGCGCGACGGGGGACTGCTCGTCTATAGCACCTGCACCTTCAATACGCAGGAAAACGAGGAAAACATTCGATGGATCCAGCAGACACTCGATGCCGACATCCTAGCCGTCGACATCGCTTCCGAATGGGGCATCACAGGCTCGCTGCTGGCCGACTTCCACGAGCCTGTCTACCGTTTCCTGCCAGGTATCACCCGCAGCGAAGGACTCTTCGTCTGTGTATTGAGGAAAAAGGGAGGCAAGACCCAGGATGGCGCAAGTGCAAGACGACACAAGCCCCGCGACAGGAAAAACGCCAACCTGAACATCATCTTCGATGGACGGGAACCTCGCGAAAAAGCCGTTGGCAACATTTCGCTCGACTACCACGATGCCATCAGCTATCTACAGCGACAGGCCCTCCGGCTCGATCCTGATGCCCCACGAGGCCTGTTGCAAGTCTGCTATCAGGGCCATCCCTTGGGGCTGGTGAAAAACATCGGCAGCCGTGCCAACAACCTCTATCCCAAGGAGTGGGCCATCCGCAGTACTCATCTCCCCGAGCAGCCTTTCAGCATCCTCGAGCCTTTTTCGCATGACTATTTGTGACTTTACTGCGTTAACAGGCAACATGGACACCTGAATATGGAACTCAGACATTGGATGCAAGCAGACACAAAGGAACAGACCAACTTGTGTAATGCCGTTGACAGGCGTTATGGATTGACAAAAGATAGCAACTAAAAATTTGCACGATTTAAGAATGTAAGATTAGATAAAAACGAAACGATTATGAACAAGCAAACCATCATCACCATCCTGCCCCTCACCATCCACTTTCTCGAAACCTAGGGGATTTCCATTTCTGGCACATACTGTGGGCTGCGACTCTTGCGGGAACTATCAGTCCTAAGGTCCTGGGCAACATCGTGGGTTGCAACCTGTTTCGCTGGGCAACCTATTTTGCAGACAAGTAGGCACCTCTGCCTGGGCACCTGATTCATTTACTGGAGATTCAGCAACTGCAACCATATTGCAACACACTACAATTGTACCGTCCAAATACACCCTAGCGAGACAAGGTGCTTACAAGTGCTGCTCTGACAGACGTCAAGAACTGCCACTGAATGACCAAAATCATAAACGGCATGAAAGAAGAGGGATTGGAGAGTTAGGGAGAAGAGACTTATACATTACTGACTACAACAGATTTAGATATACATTTCAACTGTCGTTATTCGCCTGATTATCAATAGTAAAAGCAGGATGACAGCATAGTCGCATATATACATTTGAGGATCGTGCTTTTTTAATTTGATGATTTGTCGTACCTTTGCAGAAAAATCAAGCATGAAATATCTATACCCCATAGCACTCACTGCACTATTTGCCTGCTGCGTCAAAGTAAGCGATGCTCCTCTCGCTGACGAAGACTCGGCACTGGTTGCTCTGCTCAACAGACTGGACAAGTGTCAGAATACTGACAATCCGGAGATGTGCTACAACTTGTATTCGCAGATAGCTTCTGAATATGAGAAGAAGAACCTCACCGAACTTCAGAAATGCTATCTGCAGAAGATGCTGAGCGAAGCAAAAGCCATCAGCAGCTACAATCGGAAACGGGGACATACACTGATGGCCGAGGCACTACAGCAAATGGCAACCGCCTATATGGTAGAGGGTGAACTGGACAGTGCTTCAATAGATGCACACCTGGCCTGTCAGCTAGCTCCACGTGACACTCTCGACTTCCAAGCCCAGACGCTCCTCCTGCTGGCTCAGATACATCTCATGGCAGAAGATGGCGACAGTGTTGAATACTACATTGCCGAAGCCAAACGTACCTATCCAGAAGTGGCACATTCAGATTTTTTTCGCATCATACATGCCTATGGGCTTGATTTACAAGAACAACACGAGGAATTGACTGCATTGCTCCCTTCCTACATTTCTGCATGTGGAATCCACGGTCAGGCAGAGCTGACTCATCTGTCGATGTATCTGCACGAAGATGCGAAGCAATGGAAGGAGGCGTATGACAATGCCATTAGTCTGATGGCTATTTCCGACAGCATTGCAAAGACTGAGACATCAGAGAACCTGGCACGCATACATGCCCTCCAACATGAACGTCAGATGGCATGCCAGCGTGCAGAACGCGAGGCAGAACGTGGACGACTCTACGTCGTCATCATCGCAGTGCTGCTACTTTTACTGGCAGCGTCAACAGCAGGTCTTTTCTATCGTCGCAAGGCACGGATTGCACATGCCCATGAGCTTGAGGCGATGCGTCTTTCAGAAGTTGCACAGGTCAACGAAAGCATGGTGAGGGAGGAGAATATCAAGTTGCAACGCCTGTACTACGAGCATCTCTTTGCCATCATCCTGCCCATCCTCAATTCCAACCGTAACAAGAGCGGGCATATAAACCTGGAAGAGTCGTCGTGGAATCTTATCGAGAAGAACACAGACATGGTGCTTCCTGGGTTTACCACTCGCCTGCGCAAACAGCATCCATCACTCACCACAGAGGATGTCCGCTTCTGCTGTCTGCTGATGATGCGTGTCCCCAACGCCCTCCTGGCCGATGTCTATGGCATAGCCCCCGCTTCTGTTGCCGTGAGGAAACAACGCATGAAGAAGAAGCTGGACAACGACATCCAGAACCAAACCATTGAAAACTATCTAAACCAATACATACAATGAAAAGATTATCACTTGCTTTTACCTGCCTGGTATCCCTTTGCACTCAGGCACAGGACGCCACCGCTGAGGGCAGCATCTGGGTGGAAGGCTCGCAGTGGGATGTCTTCTACACCGTCGACACAGACAATCCATCCGCTCCCGAAGACTCCATCAGGGTGACCTATTGTCTGCGACATGCCGACGAGGGCTATATGGCACTTGAAAAGACCATCACAAGAAACCACGTACAAGAGAGCACCCAGCTACAGGGGTATATCCGTAATGAATATGATACCTTGATCTATGTGCGGCCCGTATTGGAAGACGGCAGCATAGGCGATGAATGTCTGCTCTATGACTTTCGCCAGCCTTACGAATATGGCGATACTATCAGATATGGAGTGATGGGTGGCGAGGTCAGGGAGGTGGTCATTGACTGGTGGAATAAAGACTCTCTGGACTACTATATGCTGAACAATGGTGACCAGCATTGCCTGCCGGCATACAAAGGCATCGTCTATCGATATGGGTACATCGGAGGACCTATGGATCTCTTCCTGAATGAGGCTGCTCCAGGCAATGCACGGCATCCAAAGCCAACGAACATCAGTCATGTCATCTTCTCTACAAAAGGCGGACACAAGATTATGCGCAGGAACGCTGTGGAAGACCAACAAGACGTCATCATCCAATACGACGAAATGCTCACTAAGGGAGCCACCTGGGAATGCCTTGCCGTCACGACAGCACGGCCAGAGGACAGCCACATCTACACCATCCACATGAAAGGAGATACACTCATCGCAGGACGACAATGTAAGACGCTGTACTCCCCCGAACATCATACAGAGCTGGCCTTGTTTGAAGAAGGACGCAAACTATACGTCGTCAAACCGAATGAGAATCCTGAGGTGCTACTTGACTTTGGCCTCCAGGAGGGTGACTGTCTCAATGAAGTAATGCATGTTACAAGCATCAGCACGCTGGAAAGCCAAGGGTACAATTACAGAACGATTACGATTGACACTGGACTTGACTGCCAGTCATACTTCGCTGGAGATACCACACCGTGGAGCTATTACCTGATTGAGGGCATCGGAGTAAGCAAAGATCAGTATCTCAGCGAGCAGCTTTTTGCAAATGGGAAACAGACCTTCTCTTATCTGCTACGCTGCTGGAAGAATGGTGTCCTCGTCTATCAGGCTCCTGGATATGAAACCATAGCAGGCATCAAAGGGATAGCTCCAACCAACAATCCTCCTGTGTTATATGACCTCCAAGGACGGCGCTTGAAGGGAATATCACAAAAGGGCATATATATTCATGAGGGAAAGAAGATAGTCAGTAAGTAACGAGGAAAATCCTATAACGAAAATGCAGAAATCTGTTGATCATGCCAGTCAGGGAACTGACGTGGCCGTACTCCTTGTGTTCTTTACACGTACTCAGACATTACGACGTACATTTGAAGCGATAAGGGCGGCAAGGCCCACTCATCTGCTGTTGTATCAGGACGGCCCACGGAATACTGATGACATGGGGAAACTGGAGGCTGCCCGCCAGATTGTTGACGACGATGCCATTGACTGGCCAACAGAGGTACGGCGAAGCTATCACAGCGAGAATGCCGGAGCCTGGGCATCAAACTATCATGCCCTGCGCTGGGCGTTCTCGCTATACGACAAGTGTGTCGTACTCGAAGACGACAGCACGCCATCAGTCACATTCATCCCTTTCTGCAAGGAACTGCTCGACCGCTATGAAAATGACTTGCGCATAGCCATGATTGCCGGCTTCAACCATGAGGAGACGACAGACTTTCCCTACGATTATCTGTTCACATCAGTAATGCCAGTATGGGGGTGGGCATCATGGCGAAGGGTGATCAGTCAGTGGGATGGGAAATACAGTGTTGTAGATGATGACGAAAGCATGCGACAACTAGAGAACCTGGTGAAAAGCAGAAGATATGGCTGGAAGGAAATGGTGAAGAAAATGCGCAGACACAAGCAGACAGGACAGCCTATCTACGAGACCCTGTTATGGTCGTACATGACCCTCAACTCGTGTCTGACTATCGTACCTGCACGAAACATGATACAGAACAATGCCGTCTCGTCTGAGTCCGCACATTTCCAGACTTCATTCAAAACCCTTCCGAGACGAATGCAGAAGCTTCTGACCATGCCTTGCTACGATGTGACGTTTCCCCTCCGTCATCCCAAGAACGTCATTGAAGATGCCAAGTACAAAGAACGGGTATTTCGCATCATGGCATGGGAACATCCGATGATAAAGACTGGTCGCAGTCTTGAGGAACTATATCGCAATATAAGGTATGGAAGCCTGCGCAATATCTGGAAGGCAATCGTACATCGCATCAGGAAAAGTACAGGAAACTACGACTACACATAGGTACATTCCTTGCAGAGCAATGCCAAGGGAAGAATGCTAAGACGTAAAGATTTTTTATTTGACGAAAGCAGTCCGTTGTTTCCCCTATACGCAGAACCGCTTATTTTAATGGTTTGCGTGACTAAAAAATGCCACTATTGGCATATTTTAGTCATAAACGTTTGGTCCCCCATACCTTTCGGATTCCGTCCTATCTCTTTGGGGGCAGTCATTGGCAAAGGCTGATGTTTTCTGCATCCTATCTTTCATTTGGTAACTTTCAATTACTTATCGCTTAATTATTAGATTCGGACCATGATCACCGATGAATATAACCACGAAAAACGCAAAAAAACGCCCGTATCCCGTTTACAAATGTTAAATAATGCACTTCTTTGTAATTTATTTGCTTTATAATTTGGTTTATATTATAAAGTTATTTATCTTTGCAGCACAAAACAAGTAGTGCGATGCACTGTCTGACCTTGCTGCAGGAGGAACGACGGGGCGAGCATGAACAAAAAGATTTCAAGTACCCTCAAAACAAAAACAACAATGGAAGAAAACAACAACATGACTGCCGAGCGCAGTCTGGAGATTATTGCAGAACAGATAGAGCGCAGTCAGCGCACAATCACCAAGAATTCTGCCCTGCCCCTGATGTGGTGGGGAGTTTGCATCATTATATTTGCGCCGCTGATTGCTTACTTGTGGAAGAATCACGGTGGCTCCATTTGGAACACCCTATGGGCAGGCATGTGGGTGATTGGCTTTATCGGCAATTGGATCATCGACAAAAAGAAAGAAACAGTTCCAACAACATTCGTCAGCAAGACCTTAGGTCATGTGTGGTCCACATTTGGTTTGTTCTGTGGAGGTATCGGCGTATTGTTCTGTCTGATAGGCACTGGCGTACTGCCCTTAAAACTGGTTATCCCTAATAAATATCTGTTCAGCAGCATAACGAGCATCATTTCTTTGTGCTTCGGAATGAGTACATGCATCACGGGGCGTGTCGTCAAAAACCGTCTCATCGAAAGATGCGGTTTCATCGCGGGCCTGGGAGGATTTATAGCCGCACTGTTCTTCTCTTCTTACCAACAGCTTTATGTAATGACAAGCGTCACCATCATCGCGCTCATCATACCTGGAGTTGTGATTCATTTACAAAACAAGAAATAAGGAGGGCCGTCTATGTTTCAGCCATTAGACCCACTGCTGCACGCTGAGCTGCGACTGGCCGTGATGTCGCTGCTCATCAGTACCGATGAAGCCGAGTTCCCGTATATCAAGGAGCAGACGGGAGCCACGGCGGGCAACCTGAGTGTGCAGATCGACAAGCTATCGGCGGCAGGCTATATCGAGGTTGAGAAGACCTTCAAGGGTAAGCGCCCATGCACCATCTGCCGCATCACCGACAAAGGACGGCAAGCCTTCAAGACATACATCGAGGCGCTGAAATCGTATTTGGAGGTCAGCAAATAGTGAAAAACATGATAGTACATTCAGAAAGTCACCTATTACAGCAAATCATCATGTGACAAAGAACCAAGGGTGGACACTTGAGCAACAAGGACTTTGGCTTCGTCACAAAAATTTTAAAGTTTTTCTGCGAAAACACCCCATCACCTCATACGACAGCCCTGAAAGACCGATGTACAAAGGGTTTGAGGCGTATGAGGTGTTTGAGCAACACATCACGGGCCTCCAGCCCTTTATACATCGGCATTCTGAGAGATTTGTATGAGATGTTGCCTAAAAAAAGTAGAAAAAATTTTTATATTCGGAATTTTATTTACATCGTAAATCCTGCAAAAGCGAAATATACGAGGAAAAACTTTTTTCCCCTAAATTCCGCAGCACTTTAGTTTAACTTTATTTATAAGTTCCTGAGCAACAAAAAGTTGCCCAGGATTTTGCCATGTCAGATTTTTCACTTACCTTAGAGCTGCATTTCAAAATAAGCAAAATCATCAATGACATGGCAAAGGTAAGCTAAAAATCTGAGAAAATCACCGCTTTTGGTGGAATATTTTTCGTCTTGGACAAATTTGACCGGAAAATCACAGGGACAGGTTTTTGATTCCTTTTCATACTTCTGTTCAGTTTATATATGAGCGAGTAAGGAAACCCGTAACTCTTGTTCTTGGCATACAAGTTCACGTCTATAGCCTTTGTATGATAAAAAACGAGTGTATTTGATGTTTATTGCACATGGAATCAAAAACCTGTCCCTCCGATTCAT
>JAIKWS010000048.1 GCA_024684515.1 Prevotella sp. | reverse complement strand
CTCTATCTTCTTTTTGCGGTCAACGTATTCAGTTGCACATCTAAAGTAGGTAGATTTCCCCTTTTCCCCTTTTCCCTTTTTCCTCTCTTTTTACAGGTAAAAGAACCTCAAACCCCAGTGTTTACATTGTAAGCACGAGATTGACATGTTTACCCTGTTTTTGCTACTAAACCCATGCAAATCTCGCGGAACAACTGTGTTTACTAAGGAAGCACGGCATTTTGACACTTGTCGCTATATAGGGTGCAAATGCCGTTTGTCAAGATTTATGACATGATTTTCAAAATGTCATTTTTTTGCGTTTTTGCTTTTTTCGATGCTGTAGGTATGAAAAACAGGTGGCATTTGCACGATATTCAATAAGAATAAGGCCAGGGGTGAACATTTCAGTCACCCCCTGGCGGAATGCAAAAAGTAAATCATGCGCAATGAACAGGACCTCAACATGCCCTCCCTTACTTCCACGTCAGCGTTGGCGAAGTTGTTCAAGCACTGGGTGACAGCCAACGTGCTGCCGCAGATCCGCAAGACAGGAAGCCCGAAACATGGAGCCAGCATGGGTAAAAATATGTCAGGGAATTTTTTCCCTATCATCGCGAACCGTGATTCAGCCTAATGGTGGAACGAGAGATGTCCCCTGCTACTCCCTCACCAAAACCGAGTGTCTGAAGGCTGACGTGATAGCAGTAGACGAGTGATAACGAATTGATTTTCAGTCGGTTGGCTGCGATTGAGACATGACGGATAAATTTATTTTACACTTTAAGCGGATGGGCTGGGATTTGTTTCTGAAAAATATTTACATTTTGAATGTGCTGAAATACTCTGTCTGAAGTGGCTTGGCTGAGGACCAAGTCCATCGTGCAGAAGACTGTCAAGTTGTAGAAACCCGCGATGCAAGCGATTCTATCAGTCGAAGCCACAAGATGGTCGTCATCAACGAGTCGGGCCATCCGAAATATGGAGCCGGCATGGGGGGAAAGATCACATAGGGAAATTTTTCCCAGTGTGAAAGCACGTTGACGTGGAGGACAAAACCACCGCCCTGATTCAGGGCACAGGTCCTAACAACAAGTCGAATGCTGCGCGACAAAAGCAGATCTAAGGAAAAGAGATTTTCGGGATTTTCGTATTTTCGGATTTTTTCGGAATCCAAGTGTGCTGGCCGTGAAGGCTGGCGGTGGTTACTGCAAGCAGCAACGTACAGAACGAAAAACACGGAGGGCAAGGAGAAGGCCGCAGCCGCACCCAGGCTTTCCACAGGGCGTTCCGTAGGTTGCTGCTGCAGCAACAAATCAATGGCGGGCACCTGCGGGCGAGAGCTCCATGCTCCATACTTCCTCCTTCATTTTCAAGAGAGACTATTCACATACACGCACACACGTGTACATTCTATTAATTTAATACATTTGTTTATTATGCATGAAACTCAACTTTTCAAGCATGAGCTGTTCGGAGAGATCCGGACAATGACAGACGAACAGGGTGAGCCCTGGTTTGTGGGAAAGGATGTGGCTGAGGCACTGAGGTACATGAAACCTCTAAATGCCATTGCTACACATGTCGATGAGGATGACTCCCTGAAACAGGGACTCATCGATTGTGTGGGTAGAACACAAAAACTATCTTCATCAACGAGTCTGGCCTCTACTCCCTCATCCTCTCTTCTAAGCGCCATCCGGCCATGAGAACGAGGAAACAACTAACATGAAGTGTTAAAATGGGAAAAAGGAAAAATGGAAATCTGCGGTTGCAGGCAACATGAAGTGTTAAATGGGAAAATGGGAAAAAAGGAAAAATGGAAATCTGCGGTTGCAGGCAACACGAAGTGTTAAGGGAAAGGGAAAAAGGGAAAAGGGAAATTTGGGAAAGGGGGCTGTTTGGATACTGTCGACCTTAACGAAGACGAGGGAGGCATCCTTGAAAGTCTTGGAATCTGACTTTTCAAAACAAATTGTTGTATTTTTCATCTCTTCTAGCTTCTAATTCAGAAATTTTGTCTAAATTTGCAGTTCAGAAAGATTATATAGACATGCCACAAGAACAATCACAGATTCGCGAACGTGTACGTCACGACTTGCACGAGCCCCGTCGCTATAAGGTGACTATTCACAACGATGACTTCACCACTATGGAGTTTGTAGTGAAAGTGCTGACCCTTGTCTTCCTCAAGAGTCAGGCAGATGCCGAGCAACTGATGCTTCACGTGCACCAGAGCGGTAAGGCCGTAGTGGGCATCTACACCTATGACATTGCCTTGTCTAAAGTGCAGCGGGCTACCGCCATGGCCCGTGAGGAGGGCTATCCACTACGGCTGACCTACGAACCGGAATAATTACACATTATTATATATATAGACACATGCCAACCCCATCATATACCCAACGAGCAGCTATGGCCATCAATAGTGCCGTCATGGAGTGCACCGATCGTCGGAACGAATTCATCACCCCAGAACATCTGCTCTATACGATTGCCAACGACTCCAACTTCGTGACCGCACTCTCACAGTTTGGCTCTGAGCGACAGTTGAAGAAGCGGCTGGAGGAATGCCTGGACCAGCAGGAAAAGGTGCCCCTCGACATGGACTATCATCCTGAGCCCTCCGTACAGCTGTCGGAGTTGCTCAATACTGCCTCCAGTCAGGTAGTGAACAGTAGTGCCGAGCATGTAGACATCACGCATCTCGTTGCAGCCATAATGACACTTCGAGACTCGCATGCCAACTACCTGCTGAGAGACACGTTGCAGCAAGCAGACCCGCAGGATTTCATGAACGAGCTCATCATCGAGTCGGATTTCACCAAAGAACACCAGTTGGACTGTGACCAGCTGACAGACGAGGAATACTATGACGAAGACGATGACCTGGACTTCCTTGCACCTCCGCAGGAAAGCCCGTGGCGAAAGATGGTAACCTGTCTGAACGACATCATTGAGCAGAAGAACCCACTCATAGGACGAGAAAAAGAGCTAGAGCGCACCATACAGATACTCTGCCGACGTGAGAAGAACAACCCCCTGCACGTGGGTGAGCCTGGCGTTGGCAAGACGGCACTGGTATACGGTCTCGTGGCCCGCATCATGAACGGCAACGTCCCCAAGCGACTGAAAGACAGCAAGGTCTATCAGCTCGACCTTGGCACCATACTGGCAGGCACACAGTTTCGAGGCGATTTCGAAAAACGCATCAAGCAGGTGATGGACGGTATTACGCAAGAAGCCAACAACAATATCGTGTATATAGACGAGATACACAATTTAGTGGGAGCAGGAGCTGTCGGTGAGGGCAGCATGGACGCATCAAACATGCTAAAGCCCTATCTGGAGGGGGGCAACGTACGATTCATCGGTTCCACAACCTATGAGGAATACAACAAGTTCTTCTCACGATCCAAGGGACTGGTACGTCGTTTCCAGCAGATAGACATACTGGAGCCTAGCATAGAGGAAACCATCAACATCCTCAGGCAACTGCGTCCCCGATACGAAGAGTTCCACAACGTGATCTACGAGGATGCTGCTCTGGAAATGGCCGCTAGGGCAAGTGCCAAGTATGTCAACGACCGCTTCCTGCCCGATAAGGCCATCGACCTGATTGACGAGGCAGGTGCAGCACTTGAGGCAAACCCGCAAAAGAACGACAAGCCGGCACTGGTGGTAGACAGGCAACTCATCTCCGACATACTTGCCAAGACCTGCAAGGTGGACACTCTCGCTATGAAGGAAGAGGAAGACAACACACAGCTGGAGCATCTGAGCGAGCACATGCAGGAAATGATATACGGACAAGACGAAGCCATCAAACAGGTGACGGAAGCCGTTCAAATGGCAAAGGCAGGACTGCTGGACGACGACAAGCCAATGGCCAGTCTGCTCTTCGTAGGACCAACAGGTGTCGGAAAGACAGAAGTGGCCCGTGTGCTAGCCCGCGAGCTAGGCATCGAACTGCTTCGCTTCGACATGAGCGAGTATACCGAGAAGCATACTGTGGCCAAGCTCATCGGTTCGCCAGCAGGATATATCGGCTATGAAGATGGCGGACTGCTGACGGATGCCATCCGTAAGACACCACACTGCGTACTACTGCTCGACGAGATAGAGAAAGCCCACCAGGACATCTACAACATCCTGCTGCAGGTGATGGACTATGCCCGTCTAACAGACAACAAAGGACGCAAGGCAGACTTCCGCAACGTCATCATCATCATGACCTCGAATGCCGGTGCACAATTCGCCTCGCAGGCAAATATCGGTTTCGGACAACGGGTGGAACGAGGCGAGGCCATGCTGCGGCAGGTGAAGAAAACCTTCAAGCCGGAATTTATCAACCGACTGTCGTCAATCGTCGTATTCCACGATATGGACATGCAGATGGCTACCCTCATCCTGAGAAAGAAGATTGGTGAGCTGCAGGAGAAACTGACCCGTCGCAAGGTGGTGATGCAACTGAGCGATAAAGTCTTCGAACAATTGCTCAACGAGGGATTCACCCGCGAATATGGAGCCCGCGAGATGGATCGCGTCATCAGCCAGCGACTGAAGCCTCTGCTGATGCGAGAGATACTATTCGGCTCGCTCAGACAGGGAGGCAAAATTGTAATTGACCATTTGTAATGCGATATGATAGTAAGACTCGACGATAAGATCTGGTTTCCCGATCCGTCATTGGCAGAAGACGACGGATGTCTGGCTGTGGGTGGCGACCTGAGTGTAGACCGCCTGCTACTGGCCTATCAGCACGGCATCTTCCCTTGGTATTCGTTCCGCGATCAGGAGGAACCAGTATGGTTTTGCCCCAGACAGCGATTTGTCATCTTCCCCAACGAGATACATATCAGCCACTCCATGCGTACCCTGTTCAGGAAAGAACGCTACGACTTCAGTATCAACGCAGCCTTCGACGATGTCATTAGGAACTGCAGTCAGCTTCGCATTGACGAGGACGGAGCCTGGCTGGGTGAGGATATGATCAATGCTTACACCGAGCTGTATAGACAGGGGTTTGCGGCTAGTGTGGAGGTATGGGAAGGAAGACAACTGGTTGGTGGATTGTATGGCGTAAACATCGGCCATTGCTTTTTTGGCGAGAGCATGTTCTCACTGGTTCCCAGCGGATCAAAATTGGCACTCATCTATCTGGCTAGGAAATTATCACAATTGGGAGGCACGCTGATAGACTGCCAATTTGAAACCGCCCATCTGAAATCGATGGGCGGTAGGTACATCAGCTACGAGGAGTATATGAAAATCATCTCGTCGTAAAAGCTGTCATCTCTTCGTAAGAACGGTTGTCTCTTCGTAAGAACAGTTGTCTCTTCGTAAGAAGGGTTCTCTCTCGTAAGAACGGTTGTCTCTTCGAAAGAACGGTTGTCTCTTCGAAAGAACGGTTGTCTCTTCGTAAGAACGGTTGTCTCTTCGTAAGAACGGTTATCTCGTAGAAAAGCGGAAAGAACGGGCAGCTTTGGCGGGCTGACCTGTGGTGGTTGTTCCACCCCTGTAATATTTCAATGCTTCTGGCATCCATCCCTGTATGTTCTTGATGCGTGATTCATCCGACGGATGGTCGCTGAACAAGCCTCCAGAGCCACTCCCCTGTGCCGCCATTCGCTGCCAGAAAGAAGTTGCCACATTAGGATCATAGCCAGCCATCGCGGCAAAGATCAGTCCCATGTGGTCTGCCTCACTCTCCTGTTTGCGTGAGAAGCCTGAGGTGAGCAACGAGCCTCCCACCTGTTGCACGAGGTCTATGAGTTGCTGAGTACCCTGACTGACACCAGTAGCCTGCACCACTGTTCCCAGGATGGCAGCTCCATACTGGTTCCTGTATTCCTTGCTGATGCGTTCGGCAGAATGCTTCGCCACGGCATGTGCAATCTCATGGCCCAGCACGATAGCCAGCGAAGCCTCGTCCTGCGTCACAGGAAGCAGTCCCTCATAAACAACAATCTTTCCACCAGGCATGCACCAAGCATTCACTTGCTGGTCCTGTACGAGGTTGAACTCCCATGCGAAGTTCTGCACCTCAGCAGCATAGCCATTGTTCTGCAGATAGGTCGTCACAGCATTCGCCAGGTTTTGCCCCACCCTTTTCACCATTGCCGTCTGTGTGGCATTGGTCGAGGGTTTGGCAGTTTGCATATACTGCTGATACTGCTGTGTGGATAGGCTGAGCATATCGCCATCGCTCACCATCAGCGTTTGCTTCCTACCCGTGATGGGTACCTTCGAAGTGGTGCCACATCCAACCATCAATGCGGCAACCAATGTTAGTAGTACAAATTTAATCTTTCTCATAGTCGTAAAATATTAGTAAAAAACTTAATCCTCGAAACTCAATTTCTCCAGGCGTTCACGCAACTGTGATGCTTCACTCTTCCTGATAGCCATCTTCAGCTGGCAGGTATTGTCGTAGCTCTGGCCCAGTATGCGTGGCTGCATATCCTTCACCACTCGCATCACGCTGTTCATCATGGCATAGGGGAAATCGAATATGATGGTCTCTTCCACCTGTCTGGTCACATGCTCTGCATCTGCCAGTGCCAAAGCGGCAGCCTCGCGATAGGCCACGATGAGTCCACTAGTGCCAAGATTCACGCCACCATAGTATCTCACCACTACCACCAGTACGTCAGTGAGCTCAGCGGAGTTGATCTGTCCCAAGATGGGCTTTCCTGCCGTAGACGACGGCTCCCCATCGTCGTTGGCACGAAACTCCTGTCGCTCCGGTCCCAGCATATAGGCATAGCACACATGCCGGGCATCGTAGTACTTCTTCCTATAGTCGGCCAGCAGAGTTTTCACCTCGTCTACATTCTCTACGTGGTGTGCCCACGCCAGGAATTTCGACCGTTTCTCGGTATAGTACCCCTCGCCGATGGTGCTGATGGTGGTGTATTCGTCGGACATCCTAACTCAGTTTGTGTACCACTAGTCCTGATCGTAGCTTTGGTTCGAACCAGGTAGCCTTTGGAGGCATGATCTTTCCCGAGTCGGCAATATCTATGATCTGCTTCATGGATACGGGATAGAGTGCCAGTGCCATTTGCATCTCACCACTGTCCACACGTCGCTTCAGTTCTGTCAGCCCTCGCAGTCCGCCGACAAAGTCGATACGCTTGCTTGAACGCAGGTCACCAATGTTGAGGATCTCGTCAAGGATAAGCCTGCTGCTGATGTCCACATCGAGTACGCCAATAGGATCGCTGGCATCGTAGGTTCCCTCTCGTGCCACTAGTTTGTACCAGTGCTGAGCCAGATACATCGAGAACTCGTGCAACTGCTGTGGCTTGTAGATCTCTGTACCCATATCACTTACTATGAAGTTCTTTGACAAAGCCTCGAGCAGTTGTTCTGGTGTCAGGCCATTCAAATCTTTCAGCACACGGTTGTAGTCGAGAATGGTGAGCTGTGATGCCTGGAAGCATACCGCCATAAAGTAGTTGTACTCCTCCGTGCCGTTATGACTGGGATTCAGTCTCTGTTTCTCAGCCCCTACCAGTGCCGCAGCTGCCGAACGGTGATGACCATCAGCAATGTATAGCGACGGCATCTTGGCAAACTCGTCTGTGATGGTCTGCATGTCGCTCTGGTCATCAACAATCCAGAACTGATGCCGGAATCCATCGATAGGTGCCACGAAATCGTAGACCGGCTCAGTCTTTGCATAGCGCATGATAAGATTGTCGAGCACCTCATTGTCAGGATAAGCGAAGAATACCGGCTCCATGTTGGCGTCATTCACTCGCACGTGCTTCATGCGGTCCTCTTCCTTATCACGACGAGTCAGCTCATGCTTCTTGATACGTCCTTCGGTATAGTCATTCACCCAGGCTCCCACCACGAGACCATACTGTGTCTTGCCATTCATGGTCTGCGCATAGATATAATAGCAGTCTTCCTTGTCTTGTACCAGCCATCCGTTCTGCTGGAACTTCTGGAAATTCTCGGCAGCCTTCTCATAGACACGAGGATCGTACTCGCTGGTGCCAACAGGGAAGTCAATCTCCGGCTTGATAATATGATAGAGGCTTTTCTCGTTGTCGCCAGCCTCCTGACGGGCCTCTTCGCTATCGAGCACGTCATAGGGACGGCTCTCAACCTGCTCAACTAATTCTCTTGGTGGCCGTAGGCCACGGAACGGTTTTACTTTTGCCATGATAATTTAGCTTTTTTTATTTTATGGATTATTATGATGCAAAGATAAATAAAAATTCTGAGTTTTTTACGTCTGACTGATAAAAATGATTCTTTTTATAGGAAATGTGTGGAAAAAAGTCATCAGACAACTATTCTGAGCAGATTTTTAGTCTGCAGCACAGAGTAGTCTACTGACTGACAATCTTAAAACGTGCGAATTTCAGCAGCAGTTGCTTCGTACCTGAATTGCGGAATTCTACCGTAGCCTTCTCATCTTCACCCTGTCCCTCCAGACGTATGACAGTACCAATGCCAAACCGCTGATGCTCAATGACTGTTCCCTCGTGAAGGCCATGTGTGGAAGGAGCAGGAGTACCGGCATCGGCACTCTTTGCGGAAGAGGCAAAAGGACTGGCAGGCTTCTCGAGTTTGCGCAGGGGCACCGCACGAGGCCTGGGATCTGCACGGAACTGTGTAGCTACAGGACGTGGATTCTGCATCCAGTCGCGACCAGTAGACGAACGCTGCCAGGGCTGGTTGTTCCTGACAGATGTCAACACCTTATCATTGGTACCTTCGACATGCAACAGCTCTGGGTCGATGTCACGAATGAACCGTGAGGGGGTGTCGTACTCCATTCGTCCATAGCGGTAGCGGTTTTGTGCACACGTGAGGATACAATGTTTCTCTGCCCTGGTAATAGCCACATAGAGCAGCCGACGTTCCTCTTCCAGCTCCCGCATGGAACCGACACACATGGGCGATGGGAAGATGTTCTCTTCGAGTCCAACGACAAAGACGACCGGAAACTCCAGTCCCTTAGCCGAGTGGATAGTCATCAAGGACACCCGCTCCTGCTCCTGATTCTTGTCACTATCAAGATCTGTAAGCAGTGCCACCTCCTGTAGAAAGTCATTCAACGACACCTGGTCACCCATATCCTCCTCCTTACGGGTTTCCACAAAATCCTGCATGCCAGAAAGGAACTCCTCCAGATTTTCCTGCCGGGACAGATCCTCAGGATTGCGACTGGAGTAGATGTCCTTGGCAATGCCACTCTCCTGTATGATAGCATGGCCCAGCTGATAGGCATCCTCAGTCTGAAGACGCAACCGCCACCCTTCTATAAGCTGTCGGAATGCTTCTAGCTTTGCCGCAGTACCACGTGCCACATCCAGTTGGAAGAGCACCGGCTGGGAGATGATGGTAAATAGCGACACACCACGCAGGGTTGCCGTCTGCACGATTTTCTGTACCGTAGTATCACCAATACCTCGCGAAGGGTAATTGATGATGCGACGCAAGGCTTCTTCATCATCAGGATTGACAACGGTTCGGAAGTAGGCAATGACATCTTTTATTTCCTTTCGCTGGTAGAAGCTCAAACCGCCATAGATACGATAGGGAATATTGTCCTTACGCATCTGTTCCTCAAACGAACGGCTCTGGGAATTGGTACGATAGAGGATTACAAAATCGCTCCACTGCAGCCCCTCCTTCCTACGCAGATTACGGATATCATTGCACACGATAATGGCTTCTTCGCGATCGCTTAACGCAGGCTTCAGCTGAAGCTTCTCCCCATGCTCATTCTTGCTGTACACATCCTTGGGAATCTGACGTTCGTTCTTGCGAATCAAGCTGTTGGCAGCCTCTACAATCAACTGTGTCGAACGATAGTTCTGTTCGAGTTTGAAAAGCTTGGCATTGGTATACGACTCTCTGAAATTGAGGATATTATCAATATTGGCCCCACGAAAGCTATAGATGCTTTGCGCATCGTCGCCCACCACGCATACCCGTTGGTTCTCCTTCGTCAACTGATAGACGATACGCTGCTGGGCATAATTGGTGTCCTGATACTCGTCAACGAGTACGAACTGATATTTCTCCACGTACTTACGTCGTATCTCATCGTGATGCTCAAACAGCAGAAAGGTCTGCATCAACAGGTCATCAAAATCCAGGGCATTAGCCTGACGACAACGGGAGGCATATCGAGCATAGACCTCATGGACCTTGGGGTGCTTTTGGTCGAACAACGAACAGTTGACAAAAGACTCTGGCAGGATAAGATGGTTTTTGGCCATCGAGATCTGGTCTGCCACAGTGCTGGGCTTGTACACCTTATCGTCAAGGTCCATATCACGGATGATATTCTTCACCAGCGACCGGGCATCTGACTGGTCATAGATCGTGAAGTTCGACTGATAGCCCAGGACCTGTGCCTCACTACGCAGGATACGTGCAAAAACCGAGTGGAAGGTACCCATCTGCAAATAGCGGGCTCGCTCCTGTCCTACCAGTCGTGCTATACGTTCCTTCATCTCGCGAGCTGCCTTGTTGGTAAAGGTTAGTGCCAGGATCTGCCAGGGAGCCAATTGTTTTTCCTGCAACAGATAGGCAATCTTATAGGTGAGGACACGGGTCTTGCCAGAGCCTGCTCCGGCTATGACCAGCGAGGCACCATCGCAGTAGACGACGGCATCTCGCTGACTAGGATTCAGTTGATTGAGTATATCTTCCATGTTGAATGATTTATTGATTCTTACCTGCCATGCCCCGAAGGGTGAAATAGAGCCACTCTTGCACACGGAACAACGTCCAGCAGGGCATCGGACGATAACCGAACTTACGGCAGACGGACGGATCGAGCAAAGGATGCTCAAGCGTTTCCCAGACACGATGCATCTCTCCAAGACCATACCGACGATCGGCTGACGACAGTTCTGAGCCATGACAATGATAGAACATGTATAGGTCGACCAGGATGCGCAGACGGATAGTCTCCCACTGGCTCATCACCTGCGACGATGCCTTCATCTGCAGCAGCTGCCGTTTCATGCTCTCATTAGCCCTGAGATAGTCAAAACGCTGTACACTGATCACATGCGTTGCTGACGAAGCATGCTGACGATAATGGTATATGCCTTTGCAACTACGAACGACTCGCGATGCCAGGAAGTGCAGACGGGAGGTGTTGTCATCGCTATAGGTACGACAGCTCTCATCGAAAGGAAATCGCTGATGCAGGGGGGTACGCACCATATAGACGCCATGAATCTGCCAGTCTATACTTCGCAAGAAGGCTTCCTCGCCAGCGAGATGTTCAAAAGCTGCCATCGGATAGGGCTCGCTCCTACCGTCGGCATACTCATAGTGCAGGTCGAAAAGCACGCAGTCTGTATGCTCATCCATCTGAGCAACAGCCAACTGAAGGGCATCTGGTGACAGCCAGTCGTCAGCATCAAGGAAACAGGTATACTGCCCGCATGCCTGTCGCAGTGCCACATTACGTGCATGAGCCTGACCGTGGTTCCGTTCCAGACTGATGACCTCTATGCGACTGTCCATCGTGGCATACTCGCGAAGCACGGCCAGCGAACCGTCTGTGGAAGCATCATCCACACACACCGCTTGCCAGTTGTCGAGATGCTGGGCACGCAACGAGTCAAGACAGCACCTCAGATAGGGCTCTGCATTGTATACCGCGACAAGAACCGTAACACTAGTCATGGGCAGAGAATTTTGAACGGAACTTATTCTTTAGCGCATTCCAAAGCGACGACTTCTTATGCAGGATATAAAGTGAGATGAACAGACTGGCCATACAGCACAGACCACCCAGCAGCCAATAGAGGATGCCGCTACTGCAGAGTGTCAGCACATAGACGGCAATGCCCAATGGCAACTGCAAGCCTACAATATACAGGATTGATGATGCTCCGCGATAGCCATACCGCATGCGGGTGTAGGTATAGACAATGATCAGGTCTACGATGTATGTGACATCCAGGGCTATGCCCGTGCCCAGCAGTCCCCAGTGGTTATATCCAAACACTATTAGCCCTACCATGAGCAACGAGTCAAAGCCCTCGATCAGCAGGAAGGCAAGAGAGTCGCCACGTGCCAGCACCATGTAGGAAATAGGCAGTGTGATGGCTTTCAGATACATTGAGAACACGGTCACCTGAGCCATTGGCACCACAGGACTGAAATCGGAACGGAACAGTAATGGTACCAGGACTGGCAGGGCAACGATGAGCACGGCCAGCATGGGGGAGATGAGCAGAAACGACACTTCTATCTGACGATTCACCGTAGTAGACATCTGCTCGCTGTCTGATGCTACTCCCGACAGACGGGGGAAATAATCGGTCTCCATGGCCGAGAACACCATGCCGGCATAGGTTACCGTGAGCAGGAATCCTGCATTATAAAGACCTACCACATCCAAATCGCCAGTGACGTTGAGAAACGAACGTATCAGCATCTCGGCACCACTGCCGAAGATTCCTGCC
Organism: Prevotella sp.; assembly: GCA_024684515.1. Classification (GTDB taxonomy): domain Bacteria; phylum Bacteroidota; class Bacteroidia; order Bacteroidales; family Bacteroidaceae; genus Prevotella. The sequence goes on along the minus strand of JAIKWS010000048.1, from coordinate 7,645 downwards.
AGCACGAAGGCCACTCCCAGACGCACCATTTCCATCCCCTCGCCCAAGAGCCCCTTGGCACCTTTCAAACGCAACGGATAGAGACGATAGCTATAGCGAATGGTGAGCAACATCGACGAGAGAGCCATCAACACAATGACTGGCACTATGCCCGACTCACGAAAGAAATAATAGATGGGTACGGAAATAAGAAGGGCAATAAACACCGACAGCAGCTGGATCATCGCCAGCGACTTCAAACGCCGGGCTCCTTTCAGTATGGCTGTCTCACCACCTGTGATGGCAAGCAGTCCTACTGCAGGGGCCAGCAGTACAAAATGCAGGGTGTGGTTGCCCCAGGAAAAGGTATAATCACTCAGCAAGGGACCTGCCAACATACACACCAGCATACCCAACAGGGCTGTCAGCAGGCTCCATGAACGGACCACCTTCACAAAATGGGCTATGCGTGCATCATCTCCCTGATCGAAGAGCTCCGACACATGACGTACGGCACTGAACGAGATTCCAAGATTCGTAGCCTGTGATATGAACGCTACCGCACTATTGAAAAGTGCTGCCAGACCCATACCGGCAGGCCCTAGCAGAGAGGCTACAATCTTGTTGCGCACAAGGCCGATGAGAATATTCAGTCCCTGTACACCACCAAAAATGCCTGTATATTTCAATACGTGGCCGTAGCTGTCGTCGCTGCTCTTTTTCACAATATTCGCTTTCAAGGCGCAAATTTACAACAAAAATTTTGATTTTACGTTATTTTCTTGTAATTTTGTGCCTGTGAAACTGAGCATCATCATACCCGTCTATCGCAACGAGACAACGTTGGAACGCTGTCTGCTGAGTATTCTCCGGCAGACTTTCTGCGATTGGGAGCTGATAATGGTTGATGATGGCTCACCTGACGGATGTCCTGAGATATGCGACAGATGGGCAGAAAAAGACTCACGATGCCTCGTCATCCACAAGGATAATGGCGGACTGAGCGATGCCCGCAATGCCGGACTGCAAAGGGCACAGGGTGATTACGTCACCTTTGTAGACGCTGACGACTACGTCAGTAGCAATACCTACGAACTGCTCATGCCCATGCTGTCAGAATGTGACCTGCTGGAGTATCCCATCTACTGCCACTACGGATCAAGCAGGCAACGGCTATTGTCACCTGGCGAGAACTGTTACCACGAGCCTGGTGAATACTGGCTGAAGGGGCATGCCTACGAGCATTCCTATGCCTGCAACAAGATCTTCCGACGTAGTCTTTTCCAGAACATAAAGTTCCCCACAGGACGTGTGTTTGAGGATATGGCCACACTGCCACTACTGATACAAGAGGCATCATGCATCAGGACCACCAATAGCGGATGCTACTACTATGTGGAAAATACCGGGGGCATCACCAGTACGGCTACCGGGAAGGAGCTCGACATGCTATTGCAAGCTCATCGCATTGCCATGCAACACTGGTGCGACGACCGATACTATATGTACGTATTCAACATACAACTGGACGTTTGCCGACTGACAGGACAACCGCCACAATTGCCAGCAAGACACGTCAACCCTTTTTGCAAAGGACTGAACATGCGGCTACGCATCAAGGCCATTTTACTTAACTTTCTAGGAATCAACAAGCTATGCTCAATTCAAACGAACATCCCACACCGTTAGTCAGTTTTATCATCACTTACTACGACCTGCCTGCCACCATGCTGCATGAATGTATAGACAGCATCAAGGCACTATCTTTGCGTCATGCCGAGAGGGAGATCATCGTGGTGGATGATGGCAGCAGCATGTCGCCACTCGGCATCCTCAGCGATTGTCTTGACGACATCATATATATACGACAGAAGAATGGCGGACTGAGTGCAGCTAGAAACATGGGAATCAGAGCGGCTGCTGGCAGGTACCTGCAATTTGTGGATGCCGACGACCTGCTTGTCACGGCACCCTACGAGCATTGTATGGACATAGTACGCTACCAGGCACCTGACATGGTGGTCTTTGACCTTACCGACAAAGAACTGCCCGTCACTGCCATCTACGACGACTCTCCCGTCATCGCTGGATGTGAATACCTGCGTCTGCATAATATCAAGGGATCGGCATGCAGCTATATCTTCAAGCGTACGGCACTGAGTGAGTTGAGATTCACACCAGGCATCTACCACGAGGACGAAGAGTTCACACCATTACTTATGCTACGTGCCGACACCCTTGTCAACACCAATGCAAAGGCTTATTTGTATCGCAGACGCAACGAGTCCATCACCACAAAGCAGCATGTCAGACACCGGCTGAAGCGACTGAACGATGCACAGCAGATTCTGTTCCGACTGCTCAAGGCGGCCGACACCATGCCAACGGAAAACCGGATGGCACTGAAGAGACGTGTCCACCAGCTCACCATGGACTATATCTACAATGTCATACTACTCACCAAGAGCAGGCATTATCTCAACAGGAAACTGGAAGAGCTCAGGCGGAAAGGCATCTATCCCCTACCCGACAGGGAATATACGAAAAAATACACCTGGTTCCGCAGAATGGCTAATTCCAATATCGGTCTCTCGGTGCTCATGCGAATGATTCCATTAATGAAAAAGGAGAAATGAGGATTCTGCTACTTGGAGAATATAGCAATGTACATGCCACCTTGGCAGAGGGACTACGGGAGAAAGGCCATGAGGTCACCGTCGTTTCCAATGGTGATTTCTGGAAAGACTACCCTCGCGACATCGACGTCAGCCGGAAGGAGGGAAGACTGGGGGGCATCAGACTGCTCGTGCGTGTTTACAGTATCCTGCACAGACTGCGGGGCTATGATATCGTACAGCTCATCAATCCTATGTTCCTCGAACTGAAAGCCCAGCGACTGTTCAAGATCTACCGCTACTTGCGACAACACAACAAATGCATCGTACTCTGCGCTATGGGCATGGACTACTACTGGGTGCATGAGTGCATCCATTCCAGACCCCTCAGGTATAGCGATTTCAATATCGGACCGCAACTGCGCACCGACCCACCGGCACTGGAAGCACAACGAGACTGGCTCGACACGGCCAAGGAAAGGCTGAACACAATGATGGCCGACGACTGCGATGCCATCGTTTCCGGACTGTATGAGAATCACGTCTGCTACCTTCCTCATTTTCCACAGAAGCTGCATTTCATTCCCCTACCCATAAAACCACAGCCATCCCCTACCGCTACGGCACCCACTGACAGGCTTCGCCTCTTCATCGGCATCAGCCGTGGACGGAGCTCCTACAAGGGTACTGATATCATGCTCCAGGCTGCTGAGGCTATCATGGAGAAATATCCCGGCCGTGTGGAACTAAGAAAGGCAGAAGGAGTCCCCTTCTGCCAGTATCAGCACATGATGGACCATAGCGATGCCATCCTGGATCAGCTATACAGCTACACCCCGTCCATGAATCCCCTGCTGGCCATGTCGAAGGGTATCGTCTGTATTGGTGGTGGTGAGCCGGAGAACTACGAGATACTCAACGAAGAGGAGCTGCGTCCCATCATCAATGTCTCACCAACCTACGACAGTGTCTTTCACGAACTGGAGAGACTGGTGCTGCACCCCGAGCTGTTGCCGCAGCTGAAGCAGCAAGGCATAGCATACATAAGCCGCCACCATGATTATCTCAAGGTAGCGGCTCAGTATGAGGAGCTTTATAAAAAGCTAGTACGTCAATGATTACTTGAAGAAGTCCTTAACGGCCTCGTTGGGAACCATCTGCTCATCGAAGATATAAGCACCCGTCTTCGGGCTGCGCACCATCTTGATGACCTTCGAATAAGCACGTCCGTCCTTCGAACCCTCGTGGAGGGTAGCAACAACTTTCTTTGCCATAGTCTGTAACCTTTCTCTTACTTAATCTCCTTGTGAAGAGTCATCTTCTTCAGGATGGGGTTATACTTCATCAGCTCCATACGCTCTGGCGTGTTCTTACGATTCTTGGTCGTAATGTAACGGCTAGTGCCAGGAAGACCGCTGTTTTTCATCTCTGTGCATTCCAGGATCACCTGAACGCGATTACCCTTTGCTTTCTTGCTTGCCATGGTTATTAGTCTCCTATTACTTTAATGTCTTTCCAATCGACGAAGCCTTTAGCAACTGCCTGCTTCAATGCGGCATCAAGACCTACTTTATTGATCATACGAAGACCAGCGGCACTGATCTTCAACTGAATCCAGCAATCCTCCTCTACATAATAGAACTTCTTGCTGAACAGGTTTACATCGAAGCTCCTCTTCGTACGATGCTTCGAGTGTGACACATTATTACCTATCTGTGCCGTCTTTCCTGTGATTTGACAAACTTTAGACATTGCTATCTACTATTTAATTGTGTACTTTTTTAGTAACTTACTCCAAACAGGGTGCAAAGGTACAAAAAATATTGAAGACTGAATGTTCAACTTTAGAGTTTCTCTTCATTCTTAATGTTTTTTAACTGTCTTTTGCTTCTTTAGGCTCTTCTGATGCCTTCAGATAGTCGCAAAGCAGCTGCATGGCCTTGTTGGTGGCGATGGCCAGATTGATGTCACGACCGTGATCTTCTTCCACCTTGCAGGTCACCACATGATCGGGAGAGCCACAAGCCAGCCAGATGGTGCCTACGGGAATCTCCTTCGTACCGCCTGACGGACCGGCAATGCCTGTGGCCGCTACGGCATAGTCGGTCTTGAGGGCACGGCAGGCTCCCTTCACCATCTCGATGGCCACCTCCTCACAGACGGCTGTCTTTTCCTCCAGCAATTCATGGCTTACCCCAAGAAGATTCTCCTTCACTTCATTCACATAGCAGATAATACCACCCTTGAAGTATTTCGATGCACCAGGAACGGCAATGATGGCTTCTGCCACACGGCCACCGGTACAGCTCTCGGCTGTGGCGATGGTCTTGTCGCTCTCCCACAAGAGTTCATTGATCTCTCTGCTGATAATCTTTCCTTCAAAATCCATTGTTTCCTATTTTTATTATTGTACTTTTCATTACTGATATGACGCCAAGAGCACTACGTCAGCCAAACGTCACCTTCGAGAATGCTGGGGCATCGATGGGACAGAACTCACCGCTACGATATTTGTTATACCCCACGATGCCGATCATGGCAGCATTGTCGGTGGTATAGCTGAACTTGGGGATATAGACCTCCCAGCCATACTTACGGGCATTCTCATGGAAGGCATTACGCAGACCGTTATTGGCACTCACACCTCCAGCCACGGCCACATGCTTGATGCCTGTCTGCTTCACGGCCTGCTTCAGCTTCTTCATCAGGATGTCCACAATCGTCCATTCCAGTGAGGCTGCCAGGTCTTCCTTATGATGCTCGATGAAATCGGGGTCATCCTGGATCCATTTCCTCAGACTATACAGAAACGAGGTCTTAAGACCTGAGAAACTATAGTCGAGACCTGGGATGTGAGGCTCGGAGAAGGTGTAGGCACGGGGATTGCCCTGTCGGGCCAGACGGTCTATGATGGGACCGCCGGGATAGCCTAGACCCATCACCTTCGAGCATTTGTCGATAGCCTCTCCGGCAGCATCGTCAATGGTCTGACCCAGCACTACCATATTATTATATGCGCGCACGAGGACGATTTGCGAGTTGCCACCACTCACCAGCAGACAGAGAAACGGGAATGGCGGAGTTCTATCGCCGGCATCCGTCTTGATGAAATGGGCCATCACATGCCCCTGCAGATGGTTGACATCAATCATGGGAATACCCAGGGAACGGGCAAAGCCCTTGGCAAAGTTGACACCCACCAACAGGGAACCCATCAGGCCGGGACCTCGCGTGAAGGCTACGGCCGACAGCTGCTCCTTGGTTATCCCGGCTCGCTTGATGGCCTCGTGCACCACGGGGACGATATTCTGCTGATGAGCCCGCGATGCCAGCTCGGGCACCACACCGCCATAAGCCTCGTGGACTGCCTGCGAGGCCGTCACGTTCGACAGCAGGAAATCATTCCTCAGTACAGCTGCCGACGTGTCATCACAACTCGACTCGATGGCTAGTATATAGATATCGCTCTCCATGTCTCAATACGTCAATATTTCCACACCATGATCTGTCATCAACAGCGTGTGCTCCCATTGGGCACTCGGCAGCTCATCTTCTGTGATCACCTCCCATCCGTATGGATCGTCGGCATCGATAAACACCCTCCACGTGCCCATGTTTATCATGGGCTCGATAGTAAAGACCATGCCTGGCACCAGCAACATGCCCGTGCCACGATGACCATAATGGTCCACTTCCGGCTCTTCGTGGAATTGAAGCCCCACTCCATGACCCGCCAGGTCACGGACGATGCCATAGCCATATTTCTTGCAGTGCTTCTGAATGGCATGGCCAATGTCGCCAACAAAGCCCCAGGGCTTGGCGGCCTCCATACCCACTTCGAGACACTCCTTAGCCACACGCACCAGCTGCTCCTTCTCGGGGGTCGTCTTCCCAATGATGAACATACGCGAGGCATCAGCATAGTAGCCATCCAGGATGGTCGTGAAATCAACGTTGATGATGTCACCCTCATGCAGCACATCCTCCTCCTTGGGAATACCATGACAGACCACCTCGTTGATGCTGGTACACACACTCATGGGAAATCCTTCATAGTTCAGACAAGCTGGAATGGCATTGTGCTCTTCACAATACTTCCGGCATAGCTGGTCTATCTCCAGCGTGGTCATCCCCTCGTGGATCACTGCTGCCACGGCATCAAGGACACCAGTGTTCACCACACCAGCCTTTCTGATACCCTCTATCTGCTCCGCTGTCTTGATCAGCTCGCGAGTAGGCACGAGTTTGCCCCTGCCCTCCCAGTACATGATCTGCTTGTCAAAATCCGTAGGCTCCTGACCACTCAGACAGTGCCACCGGCGTTTCTTTGATTGTGCACTCATTATTTGCAAATCCAATTTGAAAAACAGGTGCAAAGATACAAATAAGCGAGCGAAAAACCAAATAAATTTAATTTTTTTAGACTACAGCCACCATATATGACTCATCATCAGCCCGGACAAGACGGAGAATGCCCCGGATGGCGTTGTTGCCTGTTGCTGATGAGCAGCCGCCACCAGCCGGTTCATGGCCGATTGCACAACACCTGTGGACAGACACTGATTCCCATTTCCATCCTCGTCTATCACGCACAGAAGTGGACAACCCGAAGAAGGTTGTCAGAAGCCATTGGCTTTCCCTTTCGTACCGTCGAGCCTCCACGTTTTCTGATAGCCTCATCACCTCTTTGCACCCCCGACTCGCTGACGCTGCCGGTATTTCGACTTGCAGCCTTCACCTTTCCCCCTTTTGCACCTTTCACATCACCTCAAATTTCCCTTTTTCCCTTTTTCCCTTTTTCCTTTTTCGCTCGAGCCTGTCTCGTTTTTACAAAGCGAAGCGACTAAAAGTAATCGGCTTGCCGCTTTTACAAAGAGCTAAGCTCGACTAAAAGTAATCGGCTTGCCGCTTTTACAAAGCGAAGCGACTAAAAGTAATCGGCTTGCCGCTTTTACAAAGAGCTAAGCTCGACTAAAAGTAATCGGCTTGCCGCTTTTACAAAGCGAAGCGACTAAAAGAACATTTCGCAAGAGCACTAGATTTCTTGCAGT
>JAIKWS010000044.1 GCA_024684515.1 Prevotella sp. | reverse complement strand
TCAACGATATGCGCCAGCAAAACCGCTGCTATATCAAATACGAAGTCCGACAGCCCTGCTTCCATATCACGGTGAGATAGCCAGACGGAGATAACTTCGAAGGGCGAAGCGTACTCTGACCTACGGTCTAAGGTACTCCCGCTTGAGAAAACTCAAATATATTTGGTTTTCTTCTCACTTATTCTTGCGTCCTTTCAGTAGCAAGCGGCAAGCCGATTACGTACCTCTGACCTATGGTCTAAGGTACTCCCGCTCGAGAAAACTCAAATATTATTTGGTTTTCTTCTCACTTATTCGTACCTTTGCACCCGAATTTGAATTCAACATATATTTTACTTACGAGATGAAAGCATTTGTATTCCCCGGACAGGGGGCACAGTTCGTAGGCATGGGTAAGGACCTCTACGACAACAATGAAACAGCCAAGCAGCTCTTCGAGCAGGCTAACGAGATTCTGGGCTACCGTATCACCGACATCATGTTTGCAGGTACCGACGAAGACCTGCGTCAGACCAAGGTTACGCAGCCAGCCGTCTTCCTCCATTCAGTCATTTCCGCCGTATGCATGGGTGATGCCTTCGCTCCCTCTATGACAGCCGGCCACTCGCTGGGTGAGTTCTCGGCCCTCGTAGCTGCTGGTGCCCTGAGCTTTGCCGACGGTCTGAAGCTGGTCTATGCCCGTGCGATGGCCATGCAGAAAGCCTGCGAGGCCCAGCCCTCGACGATGGCTGCCATCATTGGACTTGGCGACGAGCAGGTAGAGGCCATCTGCAAAGAGGTGAGCACACTGGGCAAGGGCGTCGTGGTACCCGCCAACTACAACAACCCCGGACAGCTGGTGATCAGCGGTAACATAGAAGCTATTGAGGAGGCTTGCGAGCGACTGAAGGCCGCCGGCGCCAAGCGTGCCCTGCCCCTGAAGGTGGGCGGTGCCTTCCACTCGCCGCTGATGCAGCCTGCCAAGGACGAGCTGCAGGCCGCCATCGAGGCCACCACGTTTGCCACACCCAAATGTCCCGTCTATCAGAACGTGGACGGCAAGCCACATACCGATGCCGCAGAGATCAAGGCCAACCTGATTGCACAGCTCACATCCAGCGTCCGCTGGACACAATGCGTGCAGAACATGATTGCCGACGGTGCCGACGACTTCACAGAGTGCGGACCTGGCAAGGCCCTGCAGGGAATGATAGCAAAGATCAACAGGGAAGTCTCCGCTCATGGCATCCAGTAAACTCATTGTCTATCAAATCTTTACGCGTCTGTATAGCAACCGCTGTCAGACGCGTAAACCGTTTGGAACCATTGCCGATAACGGCTGCGGAAAGATGAACGACTATACCCCCAGTCTGCTGAAACAGATCAGGGGGATGGGCGTCACGCATGTGTGGTATACAGGAGTGATACGTCACGCCACCACCACCGACTACACGCCGTATGGCATCCCGCGCCAGCATGCTGCCGTAGTGAAAGGGCGCGCAGGATCACCCTACGCCATCGTGGACTACTACGATGTAGACCCCGACCTGGCTGTCGATGTAGACAAGCGCCTGGAGGAATTCGACAGGCTGGTCAACCGCACCCATCGCGCCGGCATGAAGGTCGTCATCGACTTCGTACCCAATCATGTGGCCCGCCAGTATCACAGCATCATGAAGCCCAGGGGCGTTGCCGATCTGGGCGAGCACGACGACACCTCGCACGGCTTCGACCCACAGAACAACTTCTATTATTGTCCGGGACAGCCGTTCGCACCCTACTTCGACCTCTATCACGGCGAGAAAGACCCCTATGCCGAAGAACCGGCAAAGGCCACCGGCAACGACTGTTTCCACAATGCTCCCCAGCAGAACGACTGGTACGAGACCGTGAAGCTGAACTATGGCGTGGACTATTATGCTGGACGGGTAGGACATTTCGACCCCGTCCCCGACACCTGGCACAAGATGCTCGACATCCTGCTCTACTGGGCAGGAAAGGGCGTGGATGGCTTCCGCTGCGATATGGCCGAGATGGTGCCTGCCGAGTTCTGGGCTTGGGCAACCAGCCAGGTAAAGCATCAGCATCCCGACATCATCTTCATCGGCGAGGTCTACAACCCCGGTGACTATCGCCGCTATGTGGCATCGGGCTTCGACCTGCTCTACGACAAGGTAGGCATGTACGACGCGCTGATCGACGTCGTATGCCACAGACGCGACACACAGGCCATCAGCTGGGCCTGGCAACAGACCGACGATATCCGCCAGCACATGCTCTACTTCCTGGAGAACCACGACGAGCAGCGACTGGCCAGCGACTTCGTAGCCGGCAATGCTGAGCGTGCCCTGCCAGCACTGGTGGTGGGAGCCCTGCTGCAGAGCAGCCCGTTCATGGTCTATGGCGGACAGGAATGGGGTGAGCGCGGTATGGATGCCGAGGGCTTCAGCGGACGTGACGGACGCAGTACCATCTTCGACTACTGGTCGATGGCAGCAGAGCGTGAGAACAGCATCAGCGACTACTACCGCCGCCTGCTGTCCATAGCCCGCACGTCGAAAGCCGTCTGCCAGGGGGAGATGTTCGACCTGATGTACGTAAACCAGCAGTACTATCGCCAGTATGCCTTCATGCGCAAGTCGAAGAACGAACTGCTGATCGTAGTAGCCAATTTCGACGATATCCCAGTAGAGATGAACCTGAAGGTGCCCAGTCACGCTTTCGATTTCCTAAAGCTGAAAGAGGGTACGTTCAACGGCACCAATCTACTGACAGACAGCAAGATGGAGATAGACCTGCAACGCGACAGAGAGATACCACTCAGCCTGGCTGCCCGTCAGTCGCTGGTGCTACAGATCAAGCTGTAGGACAGAAAGCGTCATCGGGGAAAGAGAACCCTTCGCTGCATAAGAATACTGGACCATTCGGCACGACAGCTGAATGGTCCAGTATGTATGATGACGGCAGTTGACTACTGTATCTCCCAGCCAACAGCCGAAGCTCCCAGCACCGCTGCCGAGGCACCATCGAGACCGCTGACGAGGAACTGAGCCTTACCACGGAATATCTTCAGCACATGCTTGTCGTAAGCCTCACGGATGGGCTTCATGATCAGTTCGCCTGCCTTCACCATACCTCCGAAGAAGATGAAAGCCTCGGGCGATGAGAAAGCAGCAAAGTCGGCACAGGCCTCACCCAGCATGTGACCGGTGAACTCATAGATCTCCTGAGCCAGCTCGTCACCCTTACCAGCAGCAATCGACACATCGAGAGAGGTGATGTCCTCAGGATTCATCTCACGCAGGATGGACGGCCTGGTGGTAGTAGAGAGCAGCTCACGTGCCGTGCGAGCCACACCGGTAGCCGAACAGTAAGCCTCCAGACAGCCTGTACGTCCGCAGCCGCAGCTACGTCCCTCAGCACCACGCACCATCGTCACATGGCCCAGCTCGCCGGCAAAGCCGTCACAGCCATAGAGCAGCTGCCCGTTAACCACGATACCAGAACCCACACCGGTACCCAGCGTGATGACGATGAAGTTCTTCATGCCACGAGCCACACCGTATACCATCTCGCCAATAGCAGCAGCATTGGCATCGTTGGTCAGCGCTACGGGAATGCCCTGCAGCCTGTCGCTGAACATCTGTGCCAGGGGCACCTTCCCATCGTGAGCCCAGGCCAGATTGGGTGCAAACTCGATAGTACCACTATAATAATTGCCGTTAGGAGCACCAATACCCATCGCCTTGATTTTCTCAATACCACCCACCTGCTCGATGATGGGCTGAAGAGCCTCCACACAAGCATCGACATAACTTTCGGCCGACTGATAGCCCCCCGTCTTAATAGCTGTGGTGGCCTTGATCTCGCCACGCGAGTCAACGATGCCGAATACAGAGTTCGTTCCTCCCAGGTCCAAGCCAATGACGTATGGCTTCATTCCGTTCTGTTCTTTCATTTCTTATAGTTTTATATTACTGATTTACATTTGATGTGCAAAGATAGTGAAATGATTTGAGATTTTAGGAACACAAACGACCATTTATGCTCCAGCTTTATACTTATTTAACATTCCGAGATAAAAACCTTCTGATGCAATCGGAAAAATTCAATAAAAAGTAGTACCTTTGCACACATGTTTGAAGTAGTCCCCAGTCTTGTACCCAATATACTGGACTTCGTGTTCAAGGGAATGCTAATAGGCATCATCGCCTCTGCGCCGATGGGGCCTGTGGGTATCCTCTGTGTACAGCGCACCCTCAACAAAGGCCGCTGGTATGGTTTCGTGACAGGCATAGGTGCTGCAGCCAGCGACATGCTCTATGCCGGCATCACGGGGCTTGGCATGAGTTTCATCACCGACTTCGTCAACGACCCCACCTATCGTTTCTATCTGCAGGTGATTGGTAGTATCGTGCTGCTCATCTTCGGCGTCTACACCTATCGCAACGACCCGCTGAAGAACATGAGGAAGACAGGCAAGAAAAAGGGATCGCTATGGTACAACGCCTGGACGGCCTTTCTGGTCACACTCTCCAACCCGCTCATCATCATCCTCTTTGGTGCCCTGTTCGCACAGTTTGCCTTCGCCCCCAGCACCCCCTTCGATATGATAGTCAGCTTCCTCAGTGTGGCTGCCGGTGCCCTGCTGTGGTGGTACGGGCTAACCTGGCTGATAGACAAGATACGGAGCAAGTTCGACAACAATGGCATCCGCATCATCAACCAGGTCATAGGAGCCATCGTCATGCTGGTAAGCGTCATCATCCTCATAGGAACATGCACGAACATCTACCGCATCTTCTGACAAGAACATACGACATCAACCATCAACGTTCACAAAGTGTTTATATCCCAGGAACTAAGAAAGAACAACATTGCCGAGTATCTGCTGTATATGTGGCAGGTAGAGGACACCATACGTGCCTTCGGCTGCTCACTCCCCCGACTGCGCCGTGAATATGTGGACCGCTTCGACTATGACGACGAGCAGAAAGAAGAACTGATCGACTGGTACGGCAACCTGATACGCATGATGAACGAGGAGGGCTGCCGGGAGAGCGGTCATCTGCAGATCAACCGCGCCACGCTACAGCTGCTCAACGACCTGCATCTGCAACTGCTACAAAGCCCAAAATTCCCATTCTACAATGCGGCATACTACAAGGTGCTGCCATTCATCGTGGAGCTGAGAAGCAAGGGAGCCAACAAGGAAGAAGGCGAGGTGGAGACGTGTCTGAACCTGCTCTATGGCGTCATGCTGCTGCGGTTGCAGAAGAAAGAGATCACCCCCAACACGCAGCATGCCGTGAAAGAGATTTCAACATTCATCGGAATGCTCTCCGACTACTACAAGAAAGACAAAGAAGAAGGACTGAAACTGGACTGAGATATCCACAATAATATAATATATAGACGAATGAATATATTGATAACAGGCTGTAACGGCCAACTGGGAAACGAGATCCAACTGCTGGAGCAGCAGTATGCAGACCATACCTATTTCAACACCGACGTAGCAGAGCTCGACATCACCAACAAACAGGCCGTCGAGCGCTTCGTCATTGACAACGCTGTGGACGGCATCGTCAACTGTGCTGCCTATACGGCTGTCGACAAGGCAGAGGAGAACCAGCAGCTGTGCGGGTTGCTCAACACGCTGGCGCCAGGCTATCTTGCCGAGGCCATCGAGCAACGGGGCGGATGGATGATCCAGATCTCTACCGACTATGTGTTTGACGGAACAGCACACCTACCCTACACAGAGACAGAACCCGTATGCCCCAACAGCACCTACGGACGCACGAAACTCTCAGGCGAAGAAGAAGTGATGCGCTCCTGCCACCACGCGATGATTATCCGCACAGCCTGGCTATACAGCACCTTCGGCAACAACTTCGTGAAGACGATGATACGGCTGGGCAAGGAGAAGAGCGAGCTGGGAGTCATCTTCGACCAGATAGGCACTCCCACCTATGCCCGCGACCTGGCAGCAGCTATCTTCACAGCTATCGGGAAGGGCATTCGGCCAGGCATCTATCATTTCAGCAACGAAGGTGTGACATCGTGGTATGACTTCACCAAAGCCATACACCGACTGGCAGGCATCACCACTTGCAAGGTGAGACCCCTTCACACAGCCGAATACCCCACCCCAGCAGCACGGCCACACTACAGCGTGCTAGACAAGACCAAGATCAAGGACGACTACGGGCTGGAGATCCCCTACTGGGAAGACAGCCTGGCCGAGTGTGTCCAACAGCTGATTAGCAATTCGTAACCACGTAACATTTTCAAGGTGAATCAAGAAATAGAAAGAAGGCGGACATTTGCCATCATCTCCCACCCCGATGCGGGTAAGACCACGCTGACCGAGAAATTCCTGCTCTTTGGCGGACAGATCCAGGTAGCAGGTGCTGTGAAGAACAACAAGATCAAGAAAACGGCAACCTCGGACTGGATGGACATCGAGAAGCAACGCGGCATCTCCGTATCTACATCCGTCATGGAGTTTGACTATACCCCCAGCGGCAAGGACATCGAGTACAAGGTGAACATCCTCGACACCCCTGGACACCAGGACTTTGCCGAAGACACCTTCCGCACACTGACAGCTGTCGACTCAGCCATTATCGTGGTCGATGGTGCCAAAGGTGTGGAGACACAGACTCGCAAGCTGATGACGGTATGCCGGATGAGAAAGACTCCTGTCATCATCTTCATCAACAAGATGGACCGCGAGGGACGAGACCCCTTTGACCTGCTAGATGAGCTGGAACAGGAGCTGGAAATCAAGGTACGCCCACTCTCGTGGCCTATCAACCAGGGAGCGAAGTTCAAGGGTGTCTACAATATCTATGAGGACAAGCTCGATCTCTTCACCCCCGACAAGCAGCGAGTGACAGAGAAGATGACGGTAGATATCAGCAGCGAGACACTGGATGAGAAAGTGGGCTCTGACGATGCCGAGAAGCTACGAGAAGACCTGGAACTGGTGGAGGGCGTCTATCCTGAGTTTGACGTAGACACCTATCGCTCGGCAGAAGTAGCACCTGTCTTCTTCGGATCGGCACTCAACAACTTTGGCGTCCAGGAACTGCTGAACTGCTTTGTGGAGATAGCCCCAAGCCCACGTCCTACAAAGGCAGAGGAACGTGACGTAGAGCCAGAAGAGCAGAAATTCACAGGATTCATCTTCAAGATCACCGCCAACATCGACCCCAACCACCGCTCGTGCATCGCCTTCTGCAAAGTGTGCAGCGGACGTTTCCAGCGAAATCAGCCCTATCTGCACGTACGACAGGGCAAGACGATGCGTTTCACCTCGCCAACGCAGTTTATGGCACAACGCAAGAGCACCATCGAAGAAGCCTGGCCGGGAGATATCGTAGGACTGCCAGACACAGGCGGGGTGTTCAAGATTGGCGACACACTCACAGAAGGAGAGCAGCTACATTTCCGCGGCTTGCCGTCCTTCTCACCAGAACTGTTCAAGTATATCGAGAACGACGACCCCATGAAGGCCAAGCAGCTGCAGAAAGGGATTGACCAGCTGATGGACGAAGGTGTGGCACAGTTGTTTGTCAACCAGTTCAACAATCGTAAGATCATTGGCACGGTGGGACAATTGCAGTTCGAAGTCATCCAGTATCGACTGGAGAACGAGTACAATGCCAAATGCCGATGGGAGCCCGTTCACCTGTACAAGGCCTGCTGGATCTCGAGCGACGACGAGGAGGAACTAGAGATGTTCAAGAAACGCAAGTACCAGTATATGGCGAAAGACAAGGAGGGACGCGACGTGTTCCTGGCCGATTCTGGATATATGCTGCAAATGGCACAGCAGGACTTCAAGCACCTGCAGTTCCACTTCACCTCTGAGTTCTGAAGCTAGACAGTCCACTTCAACTCTGAGTCCTGAAACTGGAAAGTCCACTTCAACTCTGAGTTCTGAAGCGAGAAATACCAGTTCACCTCTGAGTTCTGAAGCTAGACAGTCCACTTCAACTCTGAATCCTGAAAGCGAGAACAGCAGGTACACTATACAACAAAAAAAACGAGCAACCTCACTTGGGGCTGCTCGCTTTTCATTATTGTAGTCTAGAGTGTAAACTTATCAATCCTCGTCATCCCGATCATCATCATCAAGGTCCAGTTCACGGATGGCCGACTTGCTGAGGAAGGGCTTCATCTTCCTGAGGGGAATGGTGAAGGATGGCATTCCAGCAGCATAATACGATATCTCGTAGGGCTGATAGGTGAATTCGATGCCTTCTTTCGTGATATAGGGATTGCTGTTGGGCAGAGGAATATGGTTGACATCCTCCACATTGATCAGTTCTTCTGCCAACTCCTGGTCGGTCATCGTCTGACCGTCGGTGGCGAAATACTTACGGAGACCGTCACGCATCATCTGCTGGAACTTTGCACCATCGGTGTTCTTCAGCATACTGCTGGTAAACCGTTTGCCAGTATCCTCGAAGAAGGTCACACCTTCAAACAAATTGATGCCGTGAACACCGCCGGAATAGATCTCCCGCTCGCTCTTGAACGTCACGAAATCGTCCGTCTCGCAAAGCTTGGCGAATGTGCAATTGTGATATATCTCCGTCACGTAGTCGTCATTGGCATAGTCTGCTGCCAGTTCCTTCTGCTCTTTCATCAGAGCCTCGCCGTAATAGTCCACCAAGCCCTGACCATCAGAGAGTTCCACCTCGTCACTCTCAAGGCCTACCAAGTCGGCAATATACTGACGGATGCCGTCTATCAGTTCCTGCTCGCCTCTGACGGGGAAGTCCATACTAAGGTCCACATGAGCGATGCCCTCTTTCTCACTGAAGGTATAGGTCTTCAGCTTCAGCTCTTCCATCTCGTCCTCCTCATCGTCGTCTGGAGACGATTTGGGCTTCTGGCTGCAGCTCGCTACAACCAGAAGTCCCATCATTAGAATCAATATATTCTTCATGCTCCGGGCTTATAAGTCTGTGTGATTATCGCAGCCTTACTCACCCTTGATAGCAGCCACACCGGGAAGCACCTTGCCTTCGATGGCCTCGAGCAGAGCACCACCACCAGTAGAGATATAGCTCACCTGGTCGGCCAGTCCGAACTTGTTGACACAAGCCACCGAGTCGCCACCACCAATCAGTGAGAAAGCTCCCTCGGCAGTTGCCTTTGCGATAGCCTCGCCGATAGCACGGCTGCCAGGAGTGAAGGTGTCGCATTCGAACACGCCGGCAGGACCGTTCCACAGGATGGTCTTGGCACCCTTGATAGCCTCGGCAAATGCCTTCTGGCTCTCAGGACCGGCATCAACACCCTCGAAGCCAGCAGGAACCTTGTTGGCAGGGCAGTTGATTATCTCGGCACCTTCCTTGACAGACATTGTGCCGAAGTCAAGGCCGTTGGTAGCTGTACAGTCGCTGCCCAGCACGAGTTCTACGCCATTCTTCTTGGCCAGTTCCTCAACGCCCAGTGCTACGTCCAGTTTGTCCATCTCGACGATTGAGTTGCCAATCTCACCATCGTGAGCCTTAGCAAAGGTGTAGGTCATACCACCGCAGAGGATGAGCTTGTCGACCTTGCCCAGCAGATTCTCGATGATACCAATCTTGGACGACACCTTCGAACCACCCATGATAGCCACGAAGGGACGCTTGATGTTCGACAGCACATTGTCAACAGCCTGAACCTCCTTCTCCATCAGCAGGCCCAGCATCTTGTTGTCGGCATCGAAATAGTCGGCAATCACAGCTGTAGAAGCATGTTTGCGGTGAGCAGTACCAAAGGCATCCATCACATAGCAGTCGGCATACGAAGCCAGCGTCTTGGCAAACTCCTTCTGAGAAGCCTTCATGGCCTTCTTGGCCTCGTCATACTCAGGAGTACCCTTCTCTACACCTACGGGTTTGCCTTCCTCCTCAGGATAGAAGCGGAGATTCTCCAGCAAGAGAGCCTCACCCATCTTCAGAGCCTTAGCGGCATCCTGAGCCTTAGCGCAGTCGGGAGCAAATGCTACGGGTACACCGAGAGCCTTCTCAACGGCCTCGCGGATCTGTCCCAGCGACTTCTTCATATCGACCTTACCCTTGGGCTTGCCCATGTGGCTCATGATGATGACAGCACCACCATCGGCAAGGATCTTCTTCAGAGTGGGCAGAGCACCACGGATACGGGTGTCGTCAGTAATCTTACCATTCTCGTCCAGGGGTACGTTGAAGTCTACACGTACGATTGCCTTCTTACCGGCAAAGTTAAATTCGTTGATTGTCATAGTTGTATTATTTAAAAAAAAGTGAATATGCTAATCGTGCGCAAAGGTACAATAAATTCTTCACATACACGCATGAACATCTTATAATTTTAACTTTTTTATTATTACCTGCTTGCGTTGCGACAATTCGCCAGGATTGGAACCTGGCTGTCCCTCTGGTATTTGCATCCCGTGACGGGCATAGAGTTCTTGCCAGTAGCGGGGGATGTAGCCCGTGCTATCACGAAAGGTCATCGGCACAGGACTGAAAATCGTACGTCCCTGTCTGTCGGCATACGACATCAGCACCAGTTCTGAACAGTAGACGGCTTCGTTATCCTGCAGATAGAGCGAGTCGTAGGGCATACCAAGATAGCTACAGGCATTGTCTATCGTCCTCTGGCGGTCTATCCCTTTCACCCGTCCTCGTAGATAGTAGCCATCCTCGCGTTCGAGCACCTGTGCCAGTGGGGTTGTCACTACCCCCAGCCTGGGGATAGCCTCCACCACCATGTCGTTGCCCGCATAGATGCCCACATGATCTATCTCTCCTGGCGTCACGGCAGTAATCCTATTCTCCTGCCTCACGACATGAAACAAGAGGTCACCTGTCTGCAACGACTGGCAGGCCGTCAGCAACATCAGGGGCAACAGTCTAGCGAACCACTTTCCTGCCATTGACGATGTAGATGCCATGCTGTGCCGTTCGGACTGGCTGACCATACAGGTTGTATACACTATTCGCCCCTCTCCTATCATCCTGCGTGCTGGCGATGCCCGAGGGTGAGGCAGCAGGCATGAAGATCACTTTGCCCAGCTTGCTGTCGTCGTTCTGGTGGAACACCACACTTTCTATCATCTCCTCCGTCTGCTCACTCACGTTCCATCTGTTACCCTGCGCATAGACGGTGATGGTGGAGTTATTATAGAGGTCATAGAGCTGTCCGCCATTGCCATTGTTCACAAAGGTGTTCAGTCCCGGATTGTAGTGCTCGTCGTCCTGGTCCACATCCGTTCGTCCGATGTTCACATCGTTGCATCCAATGACGGTGATGCCCCATAGCGAACCTTCGATATGATTACCGCAAATGCGTGCCACAGTCTGCATGTATGGATCATAGAGGCTGATGCCGCTGCCACCATTCATAGCGTTGGTCTCATAGTGGTTGTTGGTCATCGTATTATTCTCGATGACGACATTCACAGGTCCCACAGTACCAATGCCATAACGGTTGTTGCGGATATGGCAGTTGCGGACCACGACCTTGCTGCCACCGACGGCACTGAAGTTCGAGACACCGATGCCTCCCACCATAGTCAGAGTGGTGTCTCCTTCTATCGCACACCCCTCTATGACCACCGAGTCGGCTACTGTCAGGTTCAGCTGTGGGGTATTGCCATTAGCCTGTCCGTTGGCAATAAATGTACAGTTTCTGATATGCAAAGGATTATAGAAGTTGGCAGCACCAGCAATCGCTGCTTTCCTGTTATAGGCGAAGGTGCAGTCCTCAATCGTAAAGGGAGCTGTGCTGCTGCCCAGTGTCAGCGCTGCCTGTCCTATGGCCGTATTATTATTGTAGAAAGCACTATGGCGCACTTTCATACCCTTGCTCGACGTGCATCGCAGACCCACGAAGTTGAAATGGCAGTTCTCCACCACCGTCTGGCTCACCTCATTGCCAATCTTGATGCCCACAGGGCTCACGTAGCCGGCATCGTCAAAGGCACTGTCGAAAGTGGAACCCTTCTCCAGCTGGAAGTCGGCCTCGCCCTCAATGACCAGGGTGACCTCATCGTCAAACATCACGATGACGCCATCGTCCATCACGAAACGGTCGCCAGCGGCAATGGTGTCATTGGCCAGCAACATATACGTCACCTCGCCATTGTCATCATCTACCCATTTCTCCACACCCGTGTTCTCCATAGCCGACAATTTCTCCAAATTGTACGTAGTGCCATCGCCAGCAGTCTTCACACCTTCTGCATTCAGCTGAAGACAGCAAGCCAGCAGGGGCATCATCAATAGTTTCTTCATTTTGTTTACAAATTCTTTTACTTTAAAACAACGCTATTTTTTCAATACTTTCTTTCCATTCTTAATATATACCATACCTTTTGACGAGCTGATGGTCTGTCGTCCATTCATGTCAAAGACGGGTACTGCCGACGTCTGACCGCTATTTGCCATCATATTGCGAACAGGAGTATCCACATGGGTTATCTTGTTACCCTGCTCGTCGAAGACGGCAGTGTCACCCATCGACCGCTGGGTGCTGACGGCTTCGGCAAAATGCTCTGCACTGGGAGCTGGTACATCTCCCGTCCATACCACCATCTTGCCTGCTCCTGCATACTGCTGGCAGATGGCAGGCACATCTGTGGCCCTATCGTGACTGTTTACGTAGTAGTCGCTCCAGGTCTGCGTGGGTAGCCAGGTGCTGGTGACATACTGAGCAGCATCAAACTGCCTGTCGTATTTCTTGGGGGCATTGACAAAGGTGATGCCCTCATGACCTGTAATGACTCGCTTGCAGTTGTCATAGACAATACCGTAGTCTGCTGCTGCATTGATATTCAGTTCGCCACCTCCATCTGGCAGAATCGGAGCCTTGCCGTCCTTGAAATAGCAGGCATCGGCATAGCCCACAGACTGGCTGCGCAGGTCCCAGCCGTCCTCACAGTTCTCCTGATAGTTGTTCATGTAGTGCACGTGTCCGCCTCGTTGCAAAGGCAGCCTCGAGCCACTGATATCCTTAAAGTGGTTGTGATGACAGGAGATGGTGCGACAGCCGTCATACACGTCACTGTCACCCTTGCCCCACAGGCACGACTTGTCGTGGTCGTGAAACAGGTTGTAAGAGATAGTGATCCACTGCACGTTGTTCTTGCAGTCCACCAGTCCGTCGTAGCGGTCTTTGTTGGCGGCATTGCCATTGAAAAACTCACAGTGGTCTATCCATACATGACCACCCCAGTCACTCTTCGCACTCTTGGCATCTGCCTGTATACCGATGCAGTCGGGGTCGCCAACTTCCTTCTGGGCACCATTGCGCCAGGCCACAATCTTGTTCTCACCACTTTTCAGTACAGGCACACCATTCATCGTGAAACGGCAGTTGCGGATGATGACGTTCGACGTGCACTGCATGACGAAGGTGATACGCGAGAACAGAGGGGCATTGCCCTGTGCGTCAGCAATGCCGATGAGTGTCTTGTTCGAGGCTACCATGATACGTTCGCCATAGGTGGTCTTCACACCCTCCGTGCCATCCTGCTTGTCGCACAGCTTGCCTGTGCTCAGGTCGTCGACATAGCAAGCGATGCCAGTGGAGATGTCATGATCCACCAGCACGATATAAGGCTTCGTAGACTGCAGGTAGGCCTGCAACTGCGAGAAGTTGTCGGCTTTCACCACAGTACCCCCCTCACCGCCAGTGGTGCCTCCTGCCAGATAATGATTCGTACCAGCGGTACCGGCACAGGCAGCAAAGCCATCAATGCCAAACTGCCTGTCGTCTATCGTTTGTGCCATTGCAGTCACACCCAGCAGCACCATACTTAATGTCAGAAATAATTGTTTCATCATAGTTCTCATTTTTCTTCACAATCTTTTCAACCTGCAAAGGTACACAAATTTGGCAACAGTGCCAAACTATTTAACACTTCGTTTGCACGAAAAGCATGGATTTCCCCTTTTCCCTTTTCCCTTTTTCGCTATAGCTTGTCTCGCTTTTACCAAGAGCTATGCTCGACTATAAGTTTCCCCTTTTCCCTTTTCCCTTTTTCGCTCGAGCTTGTCTCGCTTTTACCAAGAGCTATGCTCGACTATAAGTAATCGGCTTGTCTCGCTTTTCAAAGCGAAGCGACTAAAAGTAATCGGCTTGTCTCGCTTTTACAAAGAGCTAAGCTCGACTAAAAGTAATCGGCTTGCCGCTTTTACAAAGCGAAGCGACTAAAAGAACATTTCGCAAGAGCACTAGATTTCTTGCAGTTGCTATGCTGCCTACCGATGGTCCAACTCGTTGCTACTACTGGCATTAGCCTTGTGTTTAAAACCCTAGCCGGATGGTGTTCTGTTCGTTGCTGCTTGCAGCAACCCCCGTTAGCTTCCCGTCAGCCATCCCCGCCATTTACCCACTTCCAATATGTAAAATATTTTCAACCATCAATTTCTCACCCCCTCCTCGTTTTGTAAAGTAAATTTACCAGCCTTATTCAAGATTTTACAACTAATTGAAAATCAATCCATTACCCCTACCCCCCATCCATCATATCAACCTACACCCACTCGCTTTCGATGAGGGATCAGCAGGGAAAAGTCTTCGTGCTGCCACCCGGATTTGAACCGTTCTTTCACATGGCGCAAATTTGCGCCATGTGATTTTCTCCCAGGTCACTTCGCATGCTCCACCATTCGCCAAATTGTCGACTCCAGACGTGAGCTGAAAATTCAGCCCACATGTTACCTCCCATGCTCGCCTTTGCATCCTTGTAGTTAACCAATCCAAATTTGGACTGGTTGATTTCCTCCCATGCCGGCTCCATGTTTCTGATGTCACGGCATCACATCCTTGTGCTGCAACTCCCACGCTAGCCTGTCATTGAGTAAGAGTGTAGATGCAGACTTCCCCTGCGGTAGCCCAGCGCAAATTTGCGCCCGGCATGGCAATCAGCTGAAATTTCAGCCCTTGTACTTTCTCCCATGCATCCTCCATATTTCGGATGGCTTCCTCTTTGCAGACCCTTCGTTGCGGGCCCATCGTTGCGGGCCTCCTCGTTGCTTACCCCACCCCTACCCCTCCCCTCAGAAGGGAGGGGAGTGGCTGCGCGATGTCCGCTATTGGTGGCTACGCGATGTCCACATGGCCTCAGCCGCATGGTCTCAGCCGGATGGCACTCCCCTCCCATCAAAGGGGAACTTTTGGAGCAGCGAAAGGCAACGGGTAGGCGCCTGAAGGGCGGGAATGAGCAGAGCCAAACTAGTTTGAGCTATGCCGAGTCGCGACAATAATCGTTTCTTTAGTACGCTTCGCTCGTCGAAGAAGTCAGCGAAGCTAACTGGG
>JAIKWS010000037.1 GCA_024684515.1 Prevotella sp. | reverse complement strand
CCCTCCCCTAAGAGGAGGGGAGGGGAGTGCCATCCGGATGAGGCCATGCGGAGTGTGGACACCGGAGGTTGCTACCGCACCTGGTACTGGGAAAGAAAGAAAAGAAAGAATTTTCGGGCTTTTCGGTTTTTCGGATTTTTTCGGAATCCAAAGAGCACCTGGTGCCATCGACCAAGGTGCTCACTCGGATGGGCTTTCGGCCTTCAGGCTTTCGACCTTTCGGGGCTTTTCGATCCATTTTCGGATCTCCCCGCTGCCGCACCTTGTACTGAGAAAAAAGAAAATTTTCGGGCTTTTCGGTTTTTCGGATTTTTTTCGGAATTAAAAAAAGCTTGTCGAGGGGCTTTGGTATTTGTTCAATGAAAATGAAAAAGGGAAAAAGGGAAAAAGGGAAAAAAGGAAAAGAGAAAAACGACTCTCGAACTTGTTCGCTTGCACAAAGCGTAGCGACTGCAAGAATTTGCGATGATTGAAAAGTGTGTAAGGCGAAAGGTGAAGGCTGCGAGTGCGAGTAAAGGGCACTGGCGTCTGTATACCTCCCCAGATGCGCAAACAAAAGGGGGCAAGAAAGGGATAGGGAAGGGGGTAACGAAACGTGACGCCATTGGAAGATAAAGCGGGACATGGAATCGCAAATCGCGATTCTATCGATCGGAATAGCAAAATGGACATTGACAACGAGTTGGACCACTCGCTACCTTCCTCACTCCCAATCGTTAACGATGGTCATTGGCGGCCTTCCACCAAGGGGGGCCTGAATCAGGGCGTCCCTTTTGGTCTTCTAAGTCAAGGCAAGCTGCAGAAGGCTAAGCAGGACAACGATGCGATGCACGACATCCGAAACATGGAGGCCGCATGAGACTCGAGTGCAAGAGCGCAATTTTGCGCTCTTGTACATGAAACCACTAAAATGCCATCGCTATACATGCCGAAGAGGATGACTCCCTGAAACAGGGACTCATCGAGTGTGGTGAATGGCAGAGTGCTGAACCGGTGAAAAGAGAATAGTTTTTTGAAAGTGGAGATTTGCCACTCACGGAGTAGGGGTTGGCTGATTTGTGCAAGGCAATGATAGTCAGGGACTTTTAGACTATGTGTGACGCAATGGTGAATTTTTAGCATTTTTTTAATGTCGAAAGTTTTGCGGAATGGAATTTTTTTTGTAATTTTGCACTCGATTCGCGTCGTCCAAAACGGGAAACTTTTGGACTCGGAAATCCGGGAAAGTTTTCCAAAGCGGAGAAGTCATTAGAAATCAAGAACGAACAAATATAATATAGAACCTTAAGATGGAAATTAAGAATTTTACCATTACCAAACGCGACGGTACTAAAGACCGCTTCTCGCTCGACAAGATTATGAATGCTATCGTAAAGGCGTTCGAAAGTGTGGATGAACCTGCTGACCTAGGTACTATCTCCAAGATTATCAGTCATTTGGATATGCATGACGATATCAAGGTGGAGGATATTCAGAACCAGGTTGAGGAGGCGTTGATGCGCGAGGGCTTCTACAAGGTGGCCAAGTCGTTCATCCTCTATCGTCAGGAGCACAGCGAGGACCGTGAGACGCTGGAGAAGATGATGTTCCTCTCGGAGTACATGGAATCGGTGAATGCCGCCACCGGTTCGAAGTACGATGCCAATGCCAATGTTGAGCATAAGAACATAGCCACCCTGATTGGTGAGTTGCCCAAGTCGAACTTTATCCGTCTGAACCGTCGTTTGCTAACCGATCGTATTAAGAAGATGTATGGCAAGCAGTTGGCGGATGAGTACATCGACCTGCTGACGCATCATTTCATCTACAAGAACGACGAGACGTCGCTGGCCAACTATTGTGCAAGCATCACCATGTACCCCTGGCTGATAGGTGGCACGCTGAGCATAGGTGGCAACTCGACGGCTCCCACCAATCTGAAGTCGTTCTGCGGTGGCTTTGTCAATATGGTGTTCATGGTGAGCTCGATGCTCAGTGGTGCCTGTGCCACACCGGAGTTCCTGATGTACATGAACTACTTCCTGGGCAAGGAGTACGGTCTGGACTACTACAAGCGCTCTGAGGAGCAGGCCGACCTGAGCCTGAAGAAGCGCTCGCTGGACAAGGTGATCACCGACTACTTCGAGCAGATTGTGTATACGCTCAACCAGCCCACCGGTGCCCGCAACTATCAGGCTGTGTTCTGGAACATCGCGTACTACGACAAGTATTACTTCGAGAGCATCTTCGGCGAGTTCTACTTCCCCGATGGCTCTAAGCCCGACTGGGATGGCCTGAGCTGGCTGCAGAAGCGCTTCATGAAGTGGTTCAACAAAGAGCGTACGAAGACCCTGCTGACCTTCCCCGTTGAGACCATGGCCCTGCTGACCGACGAGAACGGTGAGTGCAAGGACAAGGAGTGGGGTGACTTCACGGCGGAGATGTATT
Source organism: Prevotella sp. (assembly GCA_024684515.1). Lineage (GTDB taxonomy): Bacteria > Bacteroidota > Bacteroidia > Bacteroidales > Bacteroidaceae > Prevotella. Next base: position 9,117 of record JAIKWS010000037.1, on the reverse strand, counting down.
CCGAGGGTCACTCGTTCTTCACCTATATGAGCGACAATGCCGACTCGCTGTCCAGCTGCTGCCGTCTGCGCAACGAGATCACCGACAATGGTTTCAGCTATACGCTGGGAGCCGGTGGCGTGAGCACGGGTTCGAAGTCGGTGCTGACCATCAACCTGAACCGCTGCATCCAGTATGCCGTGAACCATAAGATGGACTATCTGAAGTATCTTGACAGCGTGATAGACCTCTGCCACAAGGTGCAGATGGCCTACAACGAGAACCTGAAGGAGCTGCAGGCACATGGCATGCTGCCGCTCTTCGATGCCGGCTATATCAACATTGGCCGCCAGTATCTGACCATAGGCATCAACGGACTGGTGGAGGCTGCCGAGTTCATGGGACTGAAGATCACGCCCAACGACGACTACATGCATTTCGTGCAGGGCATACTGGGCGAGGTGGAGAAATACAACAAACAGTATCGTACGAAGGACGTGATGTTCAACTGCGAGATGATCCCTGCCGAAAACGTTGGCGTGAAGCATGCCAAGTGGGATCGTGAAGACGGCTACTTCGTGCCGCGTGACTGCTACAACAGCTATTTCTATGTCGTTGAGGACGACTCGCTGTCGGTCATCGACAAGTTCAAGCTGCACGGTGCACCCTATATCGAGCACCTCACTGGTGGCTCTGCCCTTCACATGAACCTGGAGGAGCACCTGTCGAAGGACCAGTATGCCCACCTGCTGAAGGTGGCTGCGCAGGAAGGCTGCAACTACTTCACCTTCAACATCCCCAACACGGTGTGCAACGACTGTGGACATATTGACAAGCGCTACCTGAAGGAGTGCCCTCACTGCCATTCGAAGAACGTGGACTATATGACGCGCATCATCGGCTATCTGAAGCGTGTGAGCAACTTCTCACAGGCACGTCAGGAGGAGGCAGCCCGTCGTTTCTATGCTACGGCCTAGGCTAGCGGCAATGTGGCAGGAGCAGTAGGCACCGCTGAAAACGCGGACAGGCAAAAACCCCCGCGTGCTTCTGCCAACCTGAAAAGATTATTCTTTATTCTCTTATTATTTTATCGTGCTTAAATACGTTAATACTGGGATTGTTTTTCAGGAGATACCCGACGAAGTGACACTGGCAATCAATATTAGTAATTGCCCGTGTCACTGTCCGGGTTGTCACAGCCAGTACCTGTGGGAAGACATTGGCATGCCCCTGGATGTGAACGCCATCGACGACTTTGTAGAGCAGTATGGCACCGACATCACTTGTCTGGCCTTCATGGGTGGCGATGCCGAGCCGGCGGCTGTCAACCAGCTGGCGCAGTATATCCGCGAGACGCATCCTGCCTTCCACGTAGCCTGGTACAGTGGTCGTATACGCATCCCCTCATCTATCACCAAGACAGATTTCGACTATATCAAGATAGGCCCTTTCATACGCCATCTGGGTCCGCTGAAGGAACGTACTACCAACCAGCGGCTCTATCGCATACTGCCCGACGGCCGGATGGACGACATCACGAGCCGCTTCTGGCGATAGCATCACCCCGTGACGGGCAGGAAGGCATCGTCAGACAATATTTTGAATACTACGTGAAGGCTAGAAGGCAATCATCGGACGTATAAGATTGTAGCTCTCTTCTTGCTGTCTGATATGGCAGTTGCCTGTTTTGCCAATGCTCATGCCATAAACCTTCTCGAGGTTGTTTGTTGGCGTTGAGGTCCAGATAGTCGTTTCTTCATCCGAATAGAGGAGGATGTTGCCATCATAACCAGCATTTCTGAAGAATCCAGACATGTTGTCCTTTGAGGGATAATTAAAGTCAAGTGTAAATTCATTCCATTCAACCTTCATGATTGTCTCTAGTGCGATGATCCATTGTCCTGCACTGCCCAGGAACCATTTGCTACAGTTCATTTGTTTTAGAATCTGATTCCCTTGGGGGTTGTAGTTACGACAATATGTTGCAGCATCATGAACATGTCCTTGCCCGCATCCGTTGACAAGCAAATCGGTGTTGGCGATTCCATTTAGCTGGCTCTTTATGTCCGTCAGACTTACTTTTTCCACACTGCAATTGCTGTACATTCCCCACTTTGCTACGTAGTCGATATCGGTTTTGACCCAGCTTGTGGAGATGGCCAGTCCTCGGTATTGTGTACCTGTCTCTACCGAGCCAGGTTCTCCGTAGTGCACTACGATAGCCATGGGTGTCGCATTGAATTTTTGAGCACTTCGTATATTGCTGTAGAACTTGCCGTCGCTGCATAGCAGGCATCCAGGCTCTGGAGTGTCCAGTGGAGCAGTTGTGATTTCCTTTATGTCATTTTCTGTCTCAAGCTTTGTTTCTGTATCCCGCCCCGTCTTCTTGTTGTAATTGTAGATATTGGTGACATTTCCTAAATAGGTGTATGGCGAGAAATCACCCTGGGCATTCAGTTCACTGCCTTTCTTGTAGCGTACCACCCAGTAGTAGTGGCCGTCGGTGCCAAACTGTTTAGGTGCCTCTGCTATTTGTGTGTTGGCAGTGGGTGCGCTACAGTAGGCGGTGATGTCGTAGCCATTGTTGCCAAAGTCGTAGAGCGTCTTGTCGCCCGATTCGCTCCCTTTGGCTTTTTTCTGGAAGTTTTCCTGCTTGCTGGTGGTGAACTCCCAGACATAGCCCGTAGAGCCGATGCGCCACTGATAGCCTTTGTAGATCAGTGTCATCTGTGTCATCTTCTCCATCTCTGCTCTGCTGCGATTGAACAGCAGTTGCCAGATATCGGAGTGGTTCAAGCTGTTTGGCTGAATCTCCGACCAGTATTCAGCCACATTGTTAAGGAATTTCATACCGTGATATTTGTAGTCGAAGCCGCACAGACCGTTTTTCGTGCCCTGTGTGCCCACCTTCATGGCATAGGCTTGTGGATCGAGCAGTGCCCAGACGAGGTTGGCTAGGTTGTTCATGTGTTCACGGCTGTATTTGAGCTGCGTAGGAAGCAGGATGGTGTTCCCATTGTATTTTCTGGAATTGTTGTACTTGTCGTAGAGGTTTTCTGCTGGGAATGTCGTAGTGGTGACTTCTTCTGAGCAGTTGATAATGTTGATCCAGTGGCTCTCCTCTTTGTTGTTCTGCTCGAAGGATGGTCGTACGCATACCCAGAAGTATCCCTGCTTGTCGCGAACCACGTCGCCCAGACGATAGTAGGCCGTGCCTTTGACGCTGTTGAAGAGTCCGTTCTGTCCTATCTGGTCCTCCGTGCAGTAGACGATTTTCTGCAGGGTGGGAATGATCTTGATGTCGACACTGACCTCGGCCAGGTTCTCGGCATTTTCTTTCGACGGTATCCACACGAGCTTTCCCACGCCGCTCTGGCTGACAGTCTTCTCGCTGCTGAGTTCTGCGATGTCTATGCCGGCCATGCTGGCAAAGTTCTGTCGTGCCTCGTCGATATCGCTCACCACGATGATGCGTGTATTGGCATTTTGTTCCGACACCTGTCCGATGGCGGGCTCGTAGGTCCGTGATGCCCAGTCGCTGGTCAGTGTCTCGGCATTGGTGAGTGTCGAGAGCCACCGCCATGCTGTCTCTGCCTGATCGTTATCTAGGGGGTTAGCATCGTCGTTGCGTTGCTCACTGTTGTTGTCATCATCATCATAGTCCTTGCAGGATACGATATTCGTGCCGAGCCATATCGTTAGTGTGGCCATCAGCATGCATTTGAAAAGTTTCTTCGCGTACATTAGTATATATGTTTGTAATTCCAGAATCAGTCTGGGTGATGGTTTTCTTGTTGCTCTTTCCTGGTGAATGTAAAATGCAGTGATATGTGCTGCAAAGTTAATGAATTCCTTTATTGAAATATAGATTTGTTATGGATTAGCTGCGACAACGTAGTGTTTTTGCGACAAGGACGTTTTCTAGTGCGTTTTTTGTCGTGCTGAGTATGCCAAAAACGACTACAGGCAGGAGTGTTTTGAACTTCTTGCCTGTAGTTGTTGTTGTAGTGAGTGGAGACTTAAAAGACATCGGAGACAGTGATGAATGGGAACACAGTATGAGCTTCGTTTTTGTTTCGTGCTTCAAAGTGTGCACCATCCTTATTGTCGATGACGAGTACATAGGCCTGGTCGGCATTCTTCTCCGTGCTTGTCCAGTAGGTGCCACTCAGGGGCATGTGAATGGTTTCGGTGATGCCAGCGTTCACATATACTTTCTTGATGGCATTTTCCACTTCGGTACCATTGGTAGACACATCCCATGCTCCAAGTCCCATGAGGAAGAGGTGCCACTGTCCTACTGAAGGCAGGTGCCAATGGTCTTTCACATAAACACTTGGTGCATTTTCCAAATCGAACTCCGTATCCCAGTAGTTCCAGCATGCGCGTGCGGCTTTGTGGTTATGCGACTGGTTGTTGCCTTCTGTATACTCTTCTACAAGTTTCTTCGTGATGCTGTAGCCATTGCGCATATTCAGGAAGGCAGCGTATTGAGAATCCTGGTCGATAGTCTTTCCGCACACCTGGCTTGCTGTGGTTTGGGTGTTTCCCACGACACCCCATTCCAATTTTTCCTCAATCGGTAGATATCCGATAGCCAGACAGGAATTAAATGTGCTTTCGTCAACCTTATCATCATCTGAGGTTCTGACATAACATATCAGTCCGGCAGCAGTTCTATCATTTCCAATAGATGTCTTGTACGAAGAATAGACTCGTCCATCCGTACTGAGTACTTGCCCTATCTTGGGGATGTTGATGGGGTCTGTACTTTCGGTTGGTTTACCTTCATTCTGAATATCTTCTTCTGTCTCAGGCGTTGTAGCTGGGCTGACAGTGATCTTGTAGAATTTATTATAGACATAGAGGTCTTCCACACCATTATTGCTTCCAGCCAGTGAGGTATAGACAGATGGGGTGCTACCCGCTAATTCTTTGCCTGTGGCATAGCGCACGACAAACCGTGGGATTTCATCTCCGAAGAATTTGTGGACAACACTCGGGCTAGTGTCCTTGCATAGTTCAGATATGATGAAGTTTCCGACATTGGTGGTCTTGTTTTCTACGGTCTTGAATTCTGCCTCATGCATATTCGACTTCTTGCCAGCGCCATTCTTGTAAGAGGCTTGGTATAGTGAGAAATACGACGAGCCAAATGTCCACCATTTGCCCTTGTGGAGCAAGAACAAGCCATGATTGTCCAGTAGTTCCTTCATGGCTGCCTTGTTTGTCATTCCGAACAAAGTCCTCCAGATATCCACTCCCTGGCTTTCCCATGCCTTAGCCACACGTTTCCAGAACTCCTTGCTATGATACTTCATGTTCTTGGTGTCGAAATCGTGGAACATGATAGGTGAACCAAGTAACATTATTAATGCTGATGCCCGGCTCGTTTTGGCTACCTCTAGGTTCGTCTCCCAGGTATCTGGGTGGGTGATGGCAAAGAGCATCTCTGCGAAGTTCTGCATGTGCTCCTTGTTGGAACCAAGGTCAGTAGGTAGTTCGTAGCTAAAGCCATCTGTTTGTTTGGTCCATAGGTTTTCCTTTGGCAGTGGGCTGATGCTGATCCAGTGGCTGTCTTCCTTGCCTTCTGGGCCAAAGGCGGGACGCACGCAGATCCATACGTCGGTATGTTCCTCAATGCTGTTCTTGGATACGTAGTATGATCGTTTGATCACATCGCCAAAGCGGTAGTAGGCCGTGCCTTTGAACGAGCCGTTCTGGCCACTCTGCTCTGGAGTGCGGTATATGATCTGCTGCAGGTGTGGCATCTGCTTGATGTCGACGTCGACGGTGGCCAGTGAGGTGCCGTCGGTAGTCTTCTTGTAGATGAGTGTTCCCACAGCATCGTCATGCCAGTTATAGCTCGTGGTGTTCTCGTCGATGTCGCTCTTGTTCACCAGGCTGGCAAATCGCATGGCTGCGGTCGCCATATCGTTGGTGGGCACAACGCGGACGTAGGTATTGCTCTCGCTGAGGGGCTGTCCGATGATAGGCTCGAAGGTGGCATTCTGGTAGTCGGCAGTGAAGGCACTCTGGCCTGCCAGCTGTCCTACGACGTCCCAGAAGGTGTCTTGCTGCTGCTGGGCTGCCTGCTCTTGCTGCTGCTGGTCCTTGTCGTCATCGTCGTCGCTGCACGATGTGAAGCCCATGTTCATACCCACCAAGGCAGTGGCTATGATCATCCAGTTGGAAAGTCCTTTTCTCATATCTCGTATTCAAATCGTTGATATCTTTTCGGCTGTTGATTCATCAGAAGAGAATGAATGGGAATACAGTTGCCTTCTCGTTCTTTTTTTGTGGACGGAAGTAGGCACCATTATTGTCGATGATGAGTACATATGCCTCTGTAGCACTCTTCTCAGTGCTTGTCCAGAATGTGCCCTGATAAGGTAGTTTTGTATCAGTGTCAGTGATCCCGGCTTTGTAATAGATCTCTTTGATCTTTTCCTGCACTTCGGCTTTGCCTGATAAATCCCATGCTCCGATGGCTTGCAGGAAGAGGTACCACTGTCCTACTGAAGGCAGGTGCCAGTTTTCTTTCAGATTGCCACCTATCTCTTCTGTCTTCAGTAGCAGTCCATCCTCCCAGAAATTCCAGCATTTCAGGGCTGCTTCGTGATAGTGTGAATTGTTGTTTTGTTGGTCGTATTCTTTAGCGAGTGATTCTGTTGTCTTGTATCCATTACGCGTGTTAAGCAGTTTCTTGTAATCCGTATCCTGATCGATGGCGATTCCACATACCTCGCTGGCAATGTCTTCTGCTTTGCCTGTCGTACCCCATTTCACTCCTTTCATAGCTGCTAAGCCAATACCCATGTTGAAACAAAGGCTACTTTCGTCAGGGTATATCTTGTCCTCTGCTCTATATCTATAAGCGACAAGGGCGACGCCATAATTATCTCCGTCAAAAGCTGCATTGGATGTCTTGAAGACCTTGCCATTGGAACAGAGAATTTGTCCAACTTCGGGTGTTTCCACAGGCTTCAGGTCATCTGATTCCTGGTTGTCATCAGGTTTCTGCTCTGGTTCTACTTTTATATCATCGCGTTTCTCGGGCCATGTGCTTGTGCCAGGATTGATGCCGTACGCATTATTGTATGTGTATATATCCTTCAATTGGTTGACGCTGCCACACAGTGAGGCATAGACGCTGGGAGTAACACCTGCGAGCTCTTTGCCTGTGGCATAGCGAACGACGTAACGAGGATTACTATCTCCGAAGAATTTCTCATGGACTATGTCAGGGCTTTCTTTCGTACAGAGCTGGGATATAATGAAGTTTCCGACAGATGTGGTCCTGTTTTTGACTGACTTGTAGGTGGCATCATGCATATTCTGCTTCTTGTCTTGGCCATTCTTGTAGACGGCCTGATAGAGCGAGAAATCAGACGAGCCCAGCGTCCACCACTTGCCGTTGTACAGTAGGTGTAAACCTGTATTTGTCAGCATCGACCACATACTGATGGACGTATTCAGCCCGAATAATGCTTTCCAGAAATTGTGTTTCTCCCATGCTTCAGCTACACGCTCCCAGAACAGATCACTGTGGTATTCCATATTCTTGATACTGAAATCGTGAAACATTGGAGTGGATTTATTTAAACACGCATACCAAGACTCTGGGGTGGTGATAGCATAGAGCATCTCTGCGAGATTCTGCATATGCTCCTTGCTGTTGCCAAGCTCAGTAGGTAATTCATATTCAAAGCCATCTGTTTTTTTAGTCCATCTGTTCTCTTTGGGCAGTGGGCTGATGCTGATCCAGTGGCTGTCTTCTTTGCCTTCCAGTCCGAAGGCAGGACGCACGCAGATCCAGTATTCAGTATTATTGTCACTGTTTATATTTGATATCACATCGCCAAAGCGGTAGTAGGCCGTGCCTTTGAACGAGCCGTTGTCGCCACTCTGTTCTGGTGTGCGGTATATGATCTGCTGCAGGTGTGGCATCTGCTTGATGTCGACGTCGACGGTGGCCAGTGAAGTGCCGTCGGTAGTCTTTTTGTAGCTGAGAGTGCCCACGGCATCGTCATGCCAGTTATAGCTCGTGGTGTTTTCGTCGATGTTGCTCTCGTTCACCAGGTTGGCAAATCGCATGGCAGCGGTCGCCATATCGTTGGTGGGCACGACGCGGACGTAGGTATTGGTCTCGCTGAGGGGCTGTCCGATGATGGGCTCGAAGGTGGCATTCTGGTAGTCGGCCCTGAAGGCGCTTTGGCCGGCCAGCTGACCCACGACGTACCAGAAGGCGTCTTGCTGCTCCTGAGCCTGTTGCTCTTGCTGTTCACTCTTGCTGTCGTCATCATCGTCACTGCAGGATGTGAAGCCCGAATTCATGCCGAGCAGGGCAGTGGCAATTAGCATCCAGTTGAAAAGTTTTTCTTTCATTGTTAAGTGGTTTGTTAAAACTAGAGTATATTAGAATATAAATGCTATGTCTATATGTAGCTGTCGACACCGGCCGAAGGTTCTTTTCCTATTTTTGTCCCTATTGTGTTTCCTTGTATTTATTGTTTAGTAAAAAGCCATTTGGAAAAAAGCCATGTCTGGTAGAAATTGAACACAAAGACACTTCGACTCATTGTTTCCTCTTTGTGCGCAGTCCTTTCTTGGGACTCGCGCTGCCTGGGTAAGCTAGGCGAACTAGAGCAGTGCCTTTGTGTTCAGTTCTTATTTCTGTATCAATTTATTGTTGTATTGTTACTAACAGTCTACGTGGATAGAAATGATACTTTCCGCTTAATTGGTTGCTTTTGTTGAGATAGCCATGAAGCCGCGTACTTGCCTCTGCTGACTCTTCTCGCCGTCCATCAGGATGGCACCAGCTGAGTTGATTTCATAATACCATGCCTTTTTGGGCTCTGTCTTATATGGCTTGTGCGTGAACAGCCAGTAACTGCCGTTAGGTGCTTTGTCCATGCCATTGGCGCCTACTCGCCTGAACAGCTGTTTCAGCACTTTTAAGTACCAATCTTGGGTTAGTGTTGATCCAACTTTGCCAGTGGGAATGAAATCGTAGAACTCCCCGTTCGAACTGCTGGCCATCCATGCGTTCTTGGCCAGTTCTACAAAGGCATGTGCCATCTGGCTTGCCGTGGGCAAGAACCAATGCGAGCAGTTTTTCGTAATAGAATTGAT
>JAIKWS010000106.1 GCA_024684515.1 Prevotella sp. | reverse complement strand
CTTTTATACATAAGTATATATTATATAAGTTATTAATATATATATTATTATAATGTATCTATATACATTATTTTTACTTCGGCGGCACTTCTTACCCTCCCCCCTGACAAAAAGTAAATTGCATGCAATTTTGCAATTTAGTTAGGTTGGAGATGCTCATTCAATAGGTGTATATGGCTCATTTATAGCTTGTTACGTATTCCTGTGAGTGAGGTCGTAGCTCGCTGGAGTGGGGTTATGGTGCAATGTGATTGGGATAATGGCGCAATATGAGTGAAATGATCTCTCATTTTAGAGTGATTATAGCTCGTTTTTGAGTGGATGATGGCTCATTTTGAGGGGGTGACGGCTCATTTGAGGGGGGGGTACGTCTCACTACAAGTGAGGTTACGGCTCACTACGAGTGAGATTACGGCTCACTATGGGTGAGATTACGGCTCACTATGAGTGAAATTATGGCTCTCTAAGTGTGATTTCAAAGAAATATTTGGCAAAAAGTAGGGCAAATTAGTGTGTTATACCCAAAACTTTCACTTGCCAATGCTGTGTGCAGCCCTCCGTTTGTATATTTTTTTTCGTTTTTTAGGTTGGTAGGTAATAAAAGGCAACAAATCATAACCCTTTCATATTGCGATAGGCAGGGTAGCTAATTCGCGATATGCAGTACCATTTCCTATTATTAGGGGTGGTACACTTTTCAGTTACAATCTACATATTATCGTCTTTCCTTTTATAGTGGATATTCCTTTACCCCTTTGGTGTGTCTTTCCATCAGTCGTCGCATGCTGGCACGAATGGCATAGCGGTTTTTCTTTTCCATGCCTGTAAGCACAGAGTCGGGCTCGTCGATAGGCAGGATGCGATAGTTGTGCTGATGGTTGTTGTCGTGGGGACGGCTCACCCAGTAGAGGGCATAGCCACAATCGGCAAGACGTGTCTTACCCTCTTGTTTCGTCAGGTCCAGTCGCACCATATAGCCGCCATAGGTATTGGGCTTCGACTGGTTGCTGACGACATTGCCCATCGACCATGCCACGAGATGCATACTGTCGGCTGACAGTTCCAGGGGCTGTGCCACGTGTGGGTGTCCGCCAATCACATGGTCTACGCCATTTCTCATCAGCCATTCGGCCATCTGTCGTTGCTGTGGTGATGGCAGCTGCTGGTATTCGTTGCCCCAGTGTGGTAGTGCGATAATGATGTCGGGCTGCATGGCCTTTGCCTTTTCGAGGTCGTCGCGTATCTCTACGGTATCCATGAGGCAAACCTTGTTTGGCTGTTCCAGTGCTATGCCGTTGGTGCCATAAGTGAAGTTGAGCAGAACGATTCGTATGCCGTTCTTTTCCAGCAGGTAGGGATAGGTGCTGTCGCGTGCTGCCTGGTTGACATAGGTGCCGATATGCGTCACCCCAAGCGAATCCATCATGGTGATGGTGCGTTCGAGTCCTGCACGTCTGCTGTCCAGACAGTGGTTGTTGGCTGTCAGTAGGATGTCGAATCCCGCATCGATGCATGCCTGTAGGTATTCGTCAGGAGCCCTGAACTGTGGGTAGCCGGTATAGGGCTTGCCACCCAGGGTGACCTCGAAGTTGCCGATGGCTATGTCGGCACGTTGGATCTCGTCCTTCACACGTGCGAAGGTCTCTGTATAGTCGTATGTTCCGTCTGCCTGTCTGGCGGCCTTGATCTGTGGGCCGTGCTGCATCAGGTCGCCGGCAAAGAGCAGGCTGAGATGATGCTCCTCAGGTAGGATCGTTGTCTCGACGACAGTATCTTGTGCTGTAATGGCAGCATCTTTTCTTTCTAAATGACAGGCTGTTGCCTGCATGTATAGTGAGCAGAGCAAGGTTGCTGTCAGGATATCACATTTTAGTATCATAATCTATATCTTATGTAATCTTGGCACATTGCTATTGGTATATGACGAAATGGCTGAACGAAACCCATGACGGGCTGTCTGTATAGGTGGTCTGATAGGTGCCAATGCCCAGTTTTTCGGCATTCACTTCGATGGGCGACCCAGGCATATTACTCCATGTCTTTCCATCCCGGCTGGTGCGTGCAAAGAGCAGGTTGCCGCGACGTTCGAACTGCATGATGGGGTCGAAGTCGTATCCCTTGTAGTTGGGGTACTGTGGACGTCCATGCTGGCTGAGCAGGGTGAGCATATTGCCACAGTTATAAAGGGGGAAGGCTCCCAGCTGGTAGTAGGTCCTGCCGTCGGCAATGAGCAGTCCTCCTTCATTGTAGCCCTTTACGCTGTGAGTGCCGAGGCCCTCCATATCGTCAACGTGGATCATCGCCACGAAATCACCTTCCAGTTCTCTGTGGATGGTACCTCCGTTTGCCAGGGGGTTGTCGTTGAAACTGGCCTGTTGTGTAGAAAGCCTGAATTGTCCGGCTTGTTCATATACAGGCGTCATCGAGGGTGAGAGTGTGAACTTGCTGTCGGGGTCTATCTCTTCGAAGTCGTCATCGCCCAGCGATGGCAGACTGGATTGGCAGGTGGCATTGTATAGCCTCATGACTTCGGCATCAGACAATGATGTGGGGCTGATGCTGATGTAGCTGATGTAGCCCATGAAATGGTTGGTGGCACCACCATCGGCACCAATGGTGATATGACCTTCTGGCCGTATCATGAGGAAGTTGTTCTGCTCGTGTACCAGCTGTCCGTTTCTGTAGGTGCGTTCTTTCCATCCATCGTAGGTGACCACCCATAGCTGCCAGCTGCCCTCGCTGTCCTTGATCTCGCCAGGAGCACCATAGCTCTCGAACGATCCGTTATGCTGTACGAGTCCTGTCTGCGGGTCGGTACCCAGTCGCAGCTCGGTGGTGCCCAGGTCGGCCCGTGAGGCAGACAGGGAGACCACGGTGCTGACTGGTCCTACCTTTGTGCTGAGCACCCATGCGGCAATGGTATAGGGAGCATTATAACGGTAGGCCTCAGGAAGCTGTTCCCTGCTGACGAGCTGCTGTGTGCCATTGAAGAAGAGTGCCCACTTGCCGTCTTTCACACGTGCACGAATGGGTTTGTTGGCCTGCAGCGACATATCGCCGGCCTGTAGCTCCGTAACGTCGAATGGCTGTCGCCTGCCCTGTGCCAGTGATCCCGCATCGAAATTGATGACGGCGACTGCCCGCTGGCTGGCATCCACATCGAGACGATGCATGCCGGGATAGCTGTCTTCCTGGCTGTCTCCCGTGAGGTTGGCAAGTGGCAGCTCGGGGGCTTTCTGCCATATCTTGACATTCCAGATGGCAGGCATGTGTCCGTTCTTCTGGGTGTCGCTGATGCTGATGCGTACATAGCGTGCCTTCCTCTTCCCCCTGTCGATCATGGGCGATCCTTGCATGGTGTTGGATGAGCGGTCGGCATAGAGTGTCCAGTTCTGTCCATCGGCAGAGGTCTCAATCTTGTACTGATAGAAGAAGGTGGCAAACTCGAACTGTGTCCAGATCTCGTGGAATGTCCTTGTCTTACCCAGGTCCAGCTGTATCCATTCGTCATGATGAGCAGGGTCCCAGTTGCAGTGGCGGGCTTTCCACAGGGTGGCATTATTGTCGTCGGTGGCATATTCTGGCCTGAATGTCTCATCGTAATAGCTGGAGGCAGTAACCTTTGCACCAAAGGCCAGATTATGATACTTGCTACTCCTGAAGATATCCACATTCCGTGCATTGTGTGTGGGAATGACAGGCAGTATGTGTCCGTTGTCGTCGAACCTCAGTTCGTCTATGCATATCTGTCGGTTGAAGCCATGAACGGATTTGGCGATATTGTGGCGATGATAAACGATGTAGTAGCGTCCGTCATGCTCGAGGATGGAGTGATGACCAGGGCCATGAACGGTACCGTCCTGGTTGGTCGTCAGCAGCTGTCCCTGGTACTCGAAGGGTCCCATGGGCCCTGTCCGTGAGGTTGCATATTGTACGCGATAAGTATCTGTGTGGCACGATCCTGACGAATAGGTGAAGTAGTAAATGCCGTTGCGCTTGAATACGAAGGGAGCTTCGAAGATGTCCTTGAGCTCGGTGTTGGGGATGAGTCGCTTTTCGGTGAAGAAGGAGTCGGCGGCAATAGGGTAGGGGTGGTCTTCGTTCCACCTGCGTGCATCCCGCATCTTCGTCAGGTCAGCGATGGTGCAGCTGGCATTCAGCTTTGCCACACCACAGCCGAATCCGTTGTAGATGCCCCATGTGGTGAAATAGAGATATTCCTGTCCGTCGTCATCGCGGAAGAGCTGTGGGTCGAGGGTTATCACGTTGTGGATATAGCGGTCGGGCACCATCACCGCATCCTCCCTGCCAAGGACGTTTTTCCAGGGACCGACAGGCGATGTGCTCTCACCGATGCTGATGACGCATGGCTCGCAATAGAAATAGCGGAACGTGCCATCGCTCTGCTGTACCACATCGGGTGCCCATACCACCTCGGTGGTGGGCCAGTTCATCACGATGTTCTGCCAGTGGGTGAAGTCCTTGCTCGCCCATACCTGGGCAGGACCGTAGCCATTGCCTGTGCCGTCGGTGGTGGCATATATATAATATGTGTCGCCAAAACGACGGATGGTGGGGTCGGCAAAATATCCGGGTACGAGGGGGTTGGCATTGCCTGGCTCGTTCCATGTCGTGCCGGCTACTGGAGAGGGGCTGTACTCCTGTCGTGCAGGCTGGGCGGAGAGTGCCGTAGCTCCCATCAGCCATAGCGCAAAGACGATGTTCTGTCTCATTTTTTGAAGTGTATGTTTGTGATAGTAGCACATTTTGTGGCAAAACTACAAAAAAGATTTCACTTGGCCAAAGATTCATCATGTTTTGTTGAATTGCAATCGTTTGCATTGTTCATTTGACTCTTTCATAAACGTTTTTGTATGATGACGTTAAGAAAAAGCGTAACTTTGTGCAAACTAACAACAACAGAACGATATGAAACTGATTTTCAACCTTGAGTATTATACCAAATACGGTGAGTGTTTGGTTCTGAATCTGTACAGTCAGAATGAGATTCTGTCTTCCCATAGCATGCAGACGCAAGATGGTATGCACTGGTCCTGCGAGCTGAACTGGACAGGAAAGGCAGAGGGCAATCTTGACTATTTCTATAGTGTTAGCGTGGGGGAGAGGACCATTCGCGAGGAGTGGCGTGTGGAGCCCCATCGCCTTGAACTGGCGGCTCTGAAGAGCTCACGCTACATCGTCTATGACCACTGGATAGACATACCGGAAGATTCCTATCTCTACTCTTCGGCATTCACCGACTGTGTGATGGCCCGTCAGCGGCAGAACAGCCCAGGCACGGAGTATGCTCGTACCATACGGCTGAAGGTACGTGCTCCACAGCTGCGAGAGAATCAGAGGCTGGCGGTGGTAGGAGCACCCCTTTATCTTGGTTACTGGGACACCAACAAGGCTCTGCCCATGACCGAGCACGAATGTCACGAGTGGGTGGTCAGTCTGGATGGCGACCGCATACCTGGACGCTTCGAGTTCAAGTTCATCATGTGCGAAGGAGAATCCGAGGTGTGGGAGACGGGCAGCAACCGTATCCTGCAACTGCCCAGTGTGGGAGTGCAGCAAGGGGATGTCTTCGTCTATGAGCTGCCGCAGGCATCCTTCAACGTGCATACATGGAAGGGGGCCGGCACGGTGATTCCCGTATTCTCGCTTCGGTCCGAGGGCAGCTTTGGCGTTGGAGACTTTGGCGACCTGAAGATGATGATCGACTGGTGTGCAAAGACCATGCAGCGTGTACTTCAGGTATTGCCCATCACCGATACCTGTATGACTGGTACCTGGCAGGACTCCTATCCCTACAACAGCATCAGTATCTATGCCCTGCATCCCCAGTATATGGACTTCAGACAGCTGCCACTGCTGAAGGATGAGGCACGTCGTCAGTACTACGAGCAGATACGCCAGGAACTGAATGCCCTGCCACAGATTGACTATGAGCGCATGATAACGGCCAAGCTGGAATACCTGGTGGAGCTGCATGCCCAGGAAGGAGCCAGGACCAGACGAACGGCTGCCTACAAGCGATTCATGGAGGAGAACAGGGAATGGCTCACTCCCTATGCGGAGTTCTGTGTCGATCGTGACAAGGATTCGGAAATCCTCTCGAAGGTCAGGGATACGTTCTGGTTTTTCGTTCAGTTCCATCTCGACCGGCAGATGCGTGCTGCCCACGACCATGCACGCAAACTGCGGGTCATCCTGAAGGGAGACATCCCCATTGGCATCAGTCGCGACGGGGTCGAGGCAAAGGTAGAGCCACGCTATTTCAACCTGAACGGACAGGCAGGGGCTCCACCCGATGCCTTCAGCCTGGACGGGCAGAACTGGGGATTCCCGACCTACAACTGGGATGAGATGCTCAAGGATGGCTGTCAGTGGTGGGTACGCAGGTTCCGTAAGATGCAGGAGTATTTCGATGCCTATCGCATTGACCATGTGCTGGGCTTCTTCCGCATATGGGAAATACCCGTGCCATATAAGAGCGGACTATACGGACAGTTCCAGCCCTCACTGCCTATGACACGCGAGGAGATCGAAGCCTATGGCGTGCCCTTCCATGAGGAGCTGTTCCTGAGAGACCATAAGCGGCACGACAACGCATGGCATCCGCGTATCAATGCCACCAGGATGCCGGAGTTCCAGACATTGATGAGTGAAGACGAGCGGCAGCGTTTCTGGAATCTATACAACGACTACTTCTATCGTCGCAATAATCAGTTCTGGTACCAGGAGGCCATGAAGAAACTGCCACGTCTGACGCAGGCCACACGCATGCTGTGCTGTGCCGAAGACCTGGGCATGGTGCCTGAGTGCGTGCCCTGGGTGATGAACGAGTTGCGAATCCTTTCTCTCGAGATACAGTCCATGCCCAAAGACCCCGCAGTACGCTTCGGACATCTCAGCCGCAATCCCTATCGTTCGGTTTGCACAATATCCACCCACGATATGGCCACCCTACGCCAATGGTGGGACGAGGACGAGAAACGCACGCAGGATTACTATACAACCATGCTTTACCGTACTGGAGAGGCTCCGCATCCGCTGCCCGACTGGCTGGCAAAGGAGATTGTGAGCCGACATCTCACCTCGCCATCCATGCTCTGTCTTATCTCCCTGCAGGACTGGCTCAGCATCAGTGACAGATACCGTCTGCCTGATCAGAATGCCGAGCGGATCAACATTCCTGCCAACCCACGTCACTACTGGCGCTACCGCATGCATCTGACCATAGAGCAGCTGCTGGCAGCCAGCGATTTCAACGACGAGGTGTCAGAGCTCATTACCAGCAGCGGTCGTAAATAGACATAACAGACCAACAGGATATATTATGATGAGAAAAGCTATTATCATGACAGCCCTGCTCCTTGCAGGCATGCTGACAACTATTTCGTGTGGCAACAAGAAGACCGCCCAGGGCGATAGTCAGCAACAGCAGACTGATACCATCGGCAGGATAGCGGCAAAAGTCTATGTCACACGTGACATCTCACCCGAGTCGCTACTGAAGATCTACAAGGCTCTCGGACGACAGGCAACTGGACGGGTGGCCGTCAAGATCTCTACGGGAGAGAACAACAATCCCAACTATCTCAAGCCCGAGCTGATCGGCATGCTCGTAGATTCCGTCAACGGGACGATTGTTGAGTGCAATACCGCTTACGACGGTAAGCGTACTACGTTCGAGAACCACTGGCAGGTGATACGCGAACATGGCTTCTCGCCACGATTCAACGTCGACCTGATGGATGAGGAGGGTGAGTTCAATATACCCGTACAGGATTCTACCAATATAAAATATGATATTGTCGGAAACCATCTGAAGAACTACGACTTCATGATCAACCTGGCTCACTTCAAGGGACATCCCATGGGTGGGTTCGGTGGTGTGCTGAAGAATGCCAGCATCGGAGTGGCATCTGCCAATGGCAAGGCCAATATCCACACGGCTGGCTATCAGCAGGTGGTAGAAGGCATGTGGGGACATGTCGGGAATCAGGATGGATTCCTCGAGTCGATGGCTGCGGCGGCACAGGCCGTTCACGACTATTTCGGAAATGGTGAACGTATCCTCTACATTGATGTGATGAACAATATGACCGTCGATTGTGACTGCGTAGACCAGCCGGAACCAGTGAAGCTCATGGACTACGGCATACTGGCATCACTCGATCCCGTAGCTCTTGACCAGGCATGTGTTGACATCATTTTCAACATGCAGCCATCCGAGGGCAATGACAATGCACCCTTGATACAGAGAATCAGGTCCTTGCACGGCACACATACCATTGAATGGGCTGAGAAGATTGGACTGGGTACCAGGAAATATGAACTTTTTAACATCGATCAATAGGCAATGAAGAAGAGAAACTTTCTACTCAGTATGTTGGCGATGCCGCTCATGGCTATGGCTGCTGAGGTGTCATCACCCAGTGGTAACGTCCAACTGAAATTCTATCTTGACAATGGTGGCAGGCCAACCTATGAGATGAGCTATAAAGGGAGGCCCGTCGTGCTGCCATCACACCTTGGACTGGAACTGGCCCGCGACAAGCATGCATCCGCAGGCATGGACGAGACAGACCTCATGGCAGGATTCCAGATTGCCGACGAGCAGACAACGGAGTTTGACGAGACATGGCAGCCTGTCTGGGGAGAGACGAAAGACATACGCAATCACTATCGTGAGTATGCTGTCACCCTGATCAGGCAATGGCGGTCCGCACCACCTGTCGTGGGACCGGGAAATCCTCAGCTGGCACCCAGACAGCATCTTCGTAACATCGTCATACGATTCCGTGTCTATGACGAGGGCATCGGACTGCGATATGAGTTCCCACAGCAGCAGGAACTGAACTATTTCCTGATACGTGAGGAACGTACAGAGTTCAGAATGGCTGGCGACCACACGGCATGGTGGCTGCCAGGCGATTACGACACACAGGAGCAGGAGACACAGCAGAGCAAGCTCTCTGAGATACGCCAGCGATTCAGGGAGGCTGTCAATTGGGGCAACTCCTCCGTGGCGGTGTTCAGCGAGACAGGGGTGCAGACAGCACTGCAGATGAAGTCCGACGACGGATTGTACATCAATATCCACGAGGCTGCATGTGCCGACTATGCTACGATGCATCTCGAACTGGTTGACGAACAGACCAAGGCGTTGACGACAGAGCTGCAGGGAGCCAGCAATGCCTATACGCCAAATCCACTGCCGTCGGCATATCCGCTGCCACAACCCTTCACGTTTGTCAGCCACCTCACTCCCGATGCCACAGGACTGAAAGGGGCCATGCAGACACCTTGTCAGACTCCGTGGCGAACGGTCATGGTGAGCGACGATGCACGCGACATGCTGTCGTCAAATCTTATTCTTAACCTGAATGAGCCATGTGCACTCGACGATACCTCCTGGATCCATCCTACCAAGTACTGTGGCGTGTGGTGGGAGATGATTGTCGGCAAGAGCCAGTGGTCCTATACCTGGGACTACCCATCTGTCTACCTCAGCAACATCGACTATTCCAAGTGCAAGCCAAACGGACGCCATGGTGCCAACAACGAGAAGGTGAAGCGATATATCGACTTCGCTGCCAAGAACGGGCTCGACGAGGTGCTGGTAGAAGGATGGAACGTGGGATGGGAAGACTGGGCAAACATGTGGAAGCGTGATGTCTTCGACTTCGTGACCGCCTATCCCGACTTCGATATCAAGATGCTCAATGAATATGCCCATTCGAAGGGTGTCAGACTGCTCATGCACCACGAGACATCCTCTTCCACACAGAACTATGAGCGGCATATGGAGCAGGCCTTCCAGCTCATGAACAAGTATGGCTATGACGCAGTGAAGACTGGCTATGTGGGAGATATCATCCCTCGTGGCGACCATCACTATTCGCAGTCGATGAACAACCACTATCTGTATGTCGTCAAGGAGGCTGCCAAACATCATATCATGGTCAATGCCCATGAGGCCACACGACCCACTGGCCTCTGCCGTACCTATCCCAATCTGGTAGGCAACGAGTCGGCCCGTGGTACTGAGTACGAGGCTTTTGGCGGGTCGCGGCCTGATCATACCTGCATACTGCCCTTCACACGCCTGCAGGGTGGTCCTATGGACTACACACCAGGCATCTTCGTCACCAGACTCAGTGAGTGGAGCGATAACGATTCGTGGGCACGCATCACAATCTGTGGTTCGCTGGCTCTCTATCTCACCATGTATTCACCATTGCAGATGGCTGCCGACCTGCCTGAGCACTACGAGCGGTTCGACGATGCCTTCCAGTTTATACGCGATGTGGCTTGCGACTGGGATGAGAGCATCTATCTCGAGGCAGAACCTGCCGATTATATCACCGTGGCTCGCAAGGCCAAGGGTACCAACAACTGGTTCATCGGAGGCAAGTGCGACGAACAGGGACATCAGAGTGTCATCAAGCTGGACTTCCTCGACAAGGGACGCAAGTACGACTGCACCATCTATGCTGATGCCAAGGATGCTCACTACGAGACCAATCCGCAGGCCTATGTCATCACCAAGCGGGTTGTCAAACAGGGTGATAAGCTGAAATTGAATGAGGCCCCTGGAGGTGGCGTTGCCATTTCGCTGATGGCCAGGGAATAGCTTCTGGACATGGAGTTGACCTCTATCTAATATGATGATCTCCGTCTGTAAATAGCCACAGCATTGGCTGCTCAGACAAATGGAAAGCCCGAGGCGAACGATTATTCGTCTCGGGCATTTTGTTCTGCGGTCAATGGCTTTACAGATCGCTCATCGTGGGATGACGGCACTGGTATTTTGAGCAGGAACCAAAAACGGCAGTACCCCAAATGTGTTCTCCTTTTCTCTGATAATGATTCTTTGCACCACAGTTGTTGGTGGGGAGGATTTTTTTTCGTAACTTTGCTCCCCGTTTCAGCTTACTGCCGTTTTTCGCTTGCTGCGATGTGCAGTCACAGCGGTGGGTGAGCAATGAAACTTGAATGAATGAATAATAAGGGAGAGATGTATTTAGGAAGATGCTTAACGATCAGGTTGAGGGGTGTCTTTTGCTTGGTTCTGGTTCTTGTCCTCACTTCCTGTAGGGATGCCTTCGACATTCATCCTTATGATGTCAACTTCAGGGGTGAGACAGACATCAACCTGCGCAATATCGAGTTGATAGAACAACGCTGTGCCGATAGGGACACGTTGCGGGTGGCTTTCATCAGCGATTCTCATGGATGGTATTCCGATCTTCAGGACGAGGTCGACGACCTCAACAGCCGGACGGAGATTGACTTCGTGGTTCATTGTGGCGATCTGACGGATACGGGAACTGCAAAGGAGTTTGAGTGGACCAGGGAGGTGATGTCACGTTTGCGGCTGCCCTATGTTGCACTGATTGGCAATCACGATTTCCTTGGTACTGGCAATCAGGCTTACGAGGTGATGTATGGAAAGATGGACTTCTCGTTCATCGTACAGAGGGTCAAGCTGGTCTGCCTGAATACCAATGCCACTGAGTACGACTATATGGCTGCGGTGCCGAACTTCGACTTCATGGAAGAGGAGTTCACGAAAGACACCACTCTTTACGACCGTACCATCCTTGTCATGCATGCATCGCCATACAGCGATCAGTTCAATAACAATGTTTGCAAGGCCTTCCGTCGATATCTCGACTTCTTCCCAGGACTGATGTGCTGTGTGTATGGACATGACCATACTGATGAGGTCAGGGATATCTATGGCGATGGGTTGCTCTTCTATGGCATAGACAGTGCTGAGCATCGCAACTACCGTGTTTTTACAATCACACCAGACCATTATGAGGTGGAGCAAGTTTATTATTAGTCTGATGGTCGTCACGATGGCATCGGCAGGGGCAAAGGCAGGGGCAACAGATGATGGCGACACCATCTTCGTCGAACAGCGGCAGCCAAGCAGGTACGACCAGCGGATTCATCGCTACAGAAAGCAATGGGCGGCACTCATACCTACCCAGTTCGTGCTGCAGAATGCAGGCAACATGGGGGCTCTGTCTGCAGGTATAGGATGGGATTATGGCAATCGGAAGCAATGGGAGACGCATCTGCTCCTGGGATTTATTCCAAGGCATCAGACATCACGCATGAAGATGACCATGACGCTGAAGGAGAATTACATACCCTGGAGCTTTGCCATGAAAAGAGGGTGGAGTATAGAGCCGCTTTCTGCCTCGCTCTACGTGAATACGGTCTTTGGACATGAGTTCTGGAAGTCTCAGCCTCATCGCTATCCAGACAGCTACTACGATTTCATGTCAACGAAGTTCCGATTGAACATTGCCCTGGGGCAACGCATCACCGTGCAGATTCCTGACGACAAGCGCAAGGGAAGCAAAAGCATCACCTTTTTCTACGAGGTCAGCTCCTGCGATTTGTATATACGATCGAAATTCATTGACAGCCATATAGGCATAAATGACATCCTCGGCTTTTCGCTAGGCATCAAGTTTCAGACGCTATAATAGCCAACATAGGTCAGCTTTCATCGTCTTTTTTGCACCTTCGGATTTTTGACCATCATTCAAGTGTCACGCACCCTTGGCTTTAACACTTTGCAAATCGCCAAAATCTTGCAGTTGTAAACACACTCGATTTCCCCTTTTCCCTTTTCCCCTTTTTCCTCTTTGCAAATCGCCAAAATCTTTGCAGTTGCAAACACACTCGATTTCCCCTTTTCCCTTTTCCCCTTTTTCCTCTTTCTCTTATCATTCACAAAAGCCCCTCGACAAGCTTTTTTTTATTCCGAAAAAAATCCGAAAAACCGAAAAGCCCGAAAATTTTCTTTTTTCTCAGTACAAGGTGCGGCAACGGGGAGATCCGAAAATGGATCGAAAAACCCCGAAAATTCTTCTTTTTTCTCAGTACAAGATGCGGCAGCGGACTTCTTCTTTATATTCCGAAAAAAATCCGAAAAACCGAAATACCCGAAAATTTTTCTTTTTCTCAGTACAAGGTGCGGCAGCAACCTCCGGTGTCCACACTCCGCATGGCCTCAGCCGGATGGCACTCCCCTCCCCTCCTCTTAGGGGAAAGGCTACGGGTAGGCGAGCTTGCTCGGGAATGCGGCTGGCGCGATGTCCGCAATTGGTGGCTGCGCGATGTCCGCAATTGGTGGGTGGCTGCGCGATGGTTCCTCAACGATGGGCTAGAGTCGGAGAGTTAATCTCTACTTGACTGTGATCTTGTTCAGCCTCACCTTGGTCTCGAACCGTTCGTTGTTGTTCTTGTCGTACCATCTACGGGCCTCTGTGCTCAGATACGCCACATAGTAGTAGTTGGGGTCAAGTACTGGCTGGTTACGGGCCTGTTCCTGATACATCTCCGCATAGAAGGTCTCACTGCCGTGCTGGAGCACGA